>JBEBBF010000107.1:0-15102 GCA_041158545.1 Pseudomonadota bacterium
AGGGTCTGGTTGCCGAAGTCGAGGTAGCCCTTGCTGTTCTGGTAGGCAGCGAGGCCGCCGTTGCCGTCGAGCTGGGGCGCGTAGAACTGCCATTTGCCGCTGGGGTTATCCCAGCTCCACAGCGTGGTGAGGTTTTCCGGGGTGCCGCTGGCGGCGCCGGAGAGGCTGCGGTTGAAGGCGGGGGCGGTGTGGCTGCGTCCGGTGGCGACCAGGTTCCAGCCCTTGCGCAATTGCGCGGCGCCCAGGGCCTGGGCGCTGCCGCTGACCGGGCCGACGCTGGTGCCGGCCTGGATCGCGTTGACCCAGTAGCCTTCGCCGGGGTTGATGGTGCTGAAGACGCCGTAGCCGTGGCTGGCGGCGTAGTCGGCGAGCGTGCTGCCGCTGTCGAGGCTGGGGGCGTAGAACAGCCATTTCCCGTTGTCGGCGTCCCATTTCCAGAGCGTCTGGAACTTGCTGGCGTCGCCGTAGAGGGTGCGGACGTCCTGTGGTGCCGCCAGGCTGTTGCCGACCAGGTTCCAGCCCGCGCCCAGGGTGTAGGTGTCAGCGTGGGCGGTGGCAAGGTTGCCCAGCAGGGTGAGCGCCAGCGTGGCGCCGAGTTTGCGCGCAGTTGTTTTCATGATGTCTTCCCTGAAGCGCCTGAACTCGCCGTGGAACAGGCCGCGGCGGTCAGGTCATGGTTTGTAGTTGTCCTTCCAGTGTTGCAACAGCTTGCTGAGTGCCGCACCCGGTTGGGTGGTGGCGGTCAGTCCCTTTTGATCGGTCTTGTTCACCCCGTGGCAGGTCGGGCAGGTGCGAATCTCGCCGGGTTGATAGGTGAGCCAGTAGCGTTCCCGGACGATGCCGTCGCTACCCTTGGCCGGGTTGCCCGGATGGGTGCTGTCGATCAGCTGCCAGGTCAGGGCGCGGCGGGCCGGGATGAAGGCGGCGATGGAGCCATCGCTTTCCAGCGCCACGGAGCCCTTGGGGGTGCCGTCCTTGGCCGGCGGGTTGACCACCTTGGCATCGACGCTGGATACCGGGCCGAATTCGGTCAATGGCCGCGGCAGGACCCGACGGCCGTTGCTGGGCACGAAGTTGGACTGGCCCTTGAATTCGTAATCCCGGCCGCGGACGTAGCGGGCTTCGAAGACCTGGAGATGATCCACGTCCCAGACCTTGCAGCCCTTGTCCGGGTCGCAGTCCGGAGCCAGGCCGGTGACGCCGCCGGGTACCCGGAGGTTGAAGGGCTGCTGGGCGTCGGAGCTGTCCCGCTGGGTGGCGTTGCGGACGACCAGCAGCGCCAGGTTGCGCGCCTTCAGCCATTGCTGCAGTTCGGCGACATCGACGCCCGCAGCAGCGATCTGGGCCGCCTCGACCGGATCCACCTGGGCCGCCGTCTGCGGCGGGACGGCGCGGATGCGGACTTCCACCGGATCGAGCTCCCAGAGTTCGCCGCTGTACTGGATGGGCTGGCTGTCGCCGGTCCAGTAGCTGACGGTCTTGCTGAAGCCCGGGGTCAGGTAGCCGTCGGCGGCCATGTAGCCGTCGCCGCCGGTCTTCAGGCTGCGCAGCCGGAATTTGAACGAGGAGGCGAGCGTGCGGTTGTTGCTGCTGGCCAGGTCCACTGCGGAGTCGGAGCTGCGCACCGTCGGCGGGGTGTGGACGGCAAGCAGGCTGCCATCGCTCAGCGGCAGGGGCTGGCGGTAGAGGCCGCTGTGTCCGGCCGGGGCGGTCTGGCCGACATTCAGCGCGGTCCGGGTTGCCGGATGGGTCACGAAGGTGCTGGACATGTCCGCCGGGTTGACCTTGGGCGCACCGTCCAGATACAGGATCTGCCCGGAGGTCTTGTGGTTGAACTCGTCGGAGAGGATGAAGTAGAAGCGGCCGGGCCGGGTCGGGTCTTCCCGCATGTGGTGGAAGCCGTATTGGCCGTTGTTGGCCTGGGCCGTGGTTTCGTTCTTGGAGAAGCGGGTGGTCCAGTAACTCAGGCTGGGGTCTTCCGGCCGGGTCGGGGTGGTGTAGGTGCCGCCGATCTCGTGCCGGCCGACGTGGTTGAGGGTTTCCTCGTCGGTGCCGTCCTGCATCAGCATCCAGGGGATGAACTGGTTGAAGTCATTGTTGCCGTAGCGGTAATGCCCCGAGTCGAAGATGCCGTTGAGGAAGTCGCTGGGATCCCAGGCGCCGAGCGGGTCGGTGTAGGACATCTTGCCGTGTTCGATGTAGGTGCTGAGGACCGAGGGCTGGATTTCCGGGAACAACTCGCGGAAGAAGACGCCGGGGCAGGCGGTCGGGGCGTTGGCACCTTCATGCTGGAAGTCGACGCCCACCGAGTTGTCCCGTGCCGATTCGCAATAGACGCTGTCCGGCTTGTATTTCTTCGCGTCGCGCTTCATGTGGTCCCAGCGGACGAAGACGATGCGGCCGAAGCTATCCAGCGTTGGGTCGAAGACGCCGCTCGGGGAGTGGTTGAGGATGTGGACGTCGCCGGTGCTGCGGTTCAGCTTCCAGATGCCGGAGTTGATCGGATTGCCTTCGTATTCATCCTGCAGCGGGTAAAGGTGGCGGTACTGGTCGGATGGCCCCTGCGGCGGCATGTCGGACACCATCATCACGCCCTCGTCGCTGCCGTAGAAGGGCTGGACGTGGTTGTAGTTGCCCGGTTGCGCGAGCTTGGTGATCTTGACCGTTTCGCCGGGGCAGAAGCCGCTGACTTCGTAAATCTGCCAGTAGGCGGTCGCGGACTGCCAGACCCCCTTGCCGGAGCCGACCGCCATGCTGAACAGCGCCTTGTTGCCGGACCAGTGGGGCGACGGGTCGCGCACGGCGATGCTGTTGACCGGGTCTTCGTCGCCGTTGGCCAGCGGGATGCCCCAGCCGGCTTCCTTGGTCAGGTTGCGCAGGCTGCCGTCCGGATAGCGGATGTAGAGGTCGCCGCCGCGGGGGGAGCGGGTGGCGGTGCCGACATGGTTGCCAAAGGAGGCGACCCGGGTGCCGAAGTCGCCGGGTATCGGGGGCGAGGTGGTGAACAGGATGGGGTTGCCGGTCTCGAAGCCGCAGGCGTAGGGGCCGGCGGGTTTGTTCTGCGGGCCGGGGTAATTGACCCAGAAGCCGCGACCGTTGCTCAGGTCCTGCTCGCCGAAATCCAGATAACCCTTGCCCTGCTGGTAGGCGGCCAGGCCGTTTGTGGCTTCCAGCTTGGGCGCGTAGAAATACCATTTGCCGCTGGAGGTGTCCCAGCCCCACAGGCTGGTGAGGTTTTCCGGGCTGCCGCTGGTGGCGCCGGAAAGGCTGCGGTTGAAGGCGGGGGCGGTGTGGTTCTGGCCGGTGGCGACCAGATTCCAGCCCTTGATCAGCTTGTCGGCGCTCAGGGCGTGGGGGTTGCCGCTCAGCGGCCCGACGGTGGCCGCGTCGGCCACCGTGTTGACCCAGTAGCCCTCGCCGGGCGCGATGTTGTCGAACAGGCCGTAACCATGGCTGGCGGCGTAGTCGGCCAGGGCGCTGCCGTTGTCGAGGCTGGGGGCGTAGAACAGCCACTTGCTGCTGCCGGCATCCCATTTCCAGACGGTCTGGAAGCGGGCGGCGTCGCTGTAGAGGTTGCGCACGTCGAGGGCGCTGTCCAGGCTGTTGCCGATGAGGTTCCAGCCCTTGCTGAGGGTGTGGGTGAAATTGAGCGGGTCCGCCGGCGCTGCGGCGCTCAGGCTCAGCAGCAGGCTCCCCAGCATCCAGGTGGGCCGCTGCGGGAAAAGCGCTTGGGTCATGACTGTTCTCCTTATTGTTGTCCGGAGCGCAAACACTGCCGGCAGTTTCGAGCCCGATTGTTCCCGGTTCCCCGCTGCCGGGCTGCGAATTCCTTCACGATTTTTATCATTTATCAAAGCGGGTCCCGCTGGGCTTGTGCGTCCGGGTGGGGCGTCCAGATGCTTCACCGGGGGCGGAGGAGTATCATCCGCCGCCGGTTGCATGTCATTTGCCCTGCCCAGGAGTCCGCCCCATGTCCCATCGCCCCCGCCTTCGCCGTGTCAGCGGCTTCACCCTGCTGGAATTGCTGGTGGTGATCGTCATCATCGGGCTGCTGGCTTCCTACGTCGGCCCGCGTTATTTCTCGCAGATCGGCAAGTCGGAAGTGGCGACGGCCCGCGCCCAGATCGAAGCCCTGTCCACCGCGCTGGACCATTTCCGGCTCGATACCGGCCACTACCCCGGCAGCGAGGCCGGGCTGGAGGCGCTGGTCAGCCGGCCCGGCAGCGAGCCGAAGTGGAACGGCCCCTATCTGCAAAAGGCCGTGCCGCCGGATCCCTGGGGCCGGCCCTATGTCTACCGTTCTCCCGGCGAGCAGGGAGAGTTCGACCTGGTATCCCTGGGCAAGGACGGCGCCCCCGGCGGCAGCGGCGAGGCGGCGGACATCAGTAATCACTGAGCAGCAATCACTGCGCCGGCGGCCGTTGTGCCGCTGCCGGCGGACCCGGCCGCCCGCGCAGGGGCGGCGACCGGGGTCAGTCAATAGGAGGTCGATATGGTCCAGTTCGTTGTCAATGCTGGCGGGGAAAACTACCGGGCCAGCGTTTCAGCCGGGGTGACCGGGGTGCGGCCCGCGGCCGTGGCCGGGCGCTTCTATCGCGCCGATGCCGAGGCCTTGCGCACCGAGATCGAGGCGATGCTGGCGGCCGTGCCGCCAACGCCAGCCGCGGTGCAACCCAAGGCGATGATCGTTCCCCACGCCGGCTACCTCTTTTCCGGCGCCGTGGCCGCGACCGCCTACGCCCGGCTGCGCCCCTGGCGGCAGCAGATTCGCCGGGTGGTGCTGCTCGGGCCGACCCACCGGGTGGCGGTGCGCGGACTGGCGCTGCCGGGCTGCGGCGAATTTGCCACGCCCCTGGGCCGGGTCAGCGTCGATCAGGTGCTGGTTCAGGCGGTGTCCGGGCTGCCGCAGGTGATCGTCCATCCCGGCACCCATGCCGAGGAACACGCGCTGGAGGTGCAGTTGCCCTTCCTGCAGGTGCTGCTGCCCCGCTTCAGCCTGCTGCCGCTGGCGGTGGGCGATGCCAGCCCGGCGGCGGTGGCCGAGGTGCTGGAGCGGCTGTGGGGCGGGCCGGAAACCCTGATCCTGATTTCTTCCGACCTCTCGCATTACCTGCCCTACGCGATGGCCGAGGAAACCGACCGGGAGTCGGTGGCGCGCATCCTGCAACTGCAGCCGACGCTGCATCACCAGCAGGCCTGCGGCGCGACGCCGATCAATGGCTTGCTGCGCGCCGCTGCCGCCCACGGTCTGGAGCCGGAGCTGCTCGACCGCCGCAATTCCGGCGATACCGCCGGGGACCGCAGCCGGGTGGTGGGTTACGCCTCACTGGCTTTCAACCCGCGTCCGCCGGAGCAACTGCGGGCGGAACGGCAACGGGAGCAACTGGGCCAGCTGCTGTTGCGCCGGGCGCGGGCGGCGATTGCCGCGGCGCTGGGCCAGCCCGGCGACGGCGCGGGCGCGGAAGCCGGCCTGCCCGAGTTGCAGCAGCCGGCGGCGACCTTCGTCACGCTGACCCAGGCCGGCGACCTGCGCGGCTGCATCGGCAGCCTGGAGGCGCATCGGCCGCTGGGCGAGGACGTCGCCGCCAACGCGGTGGCCGCCGCCTGTCGCGACCCCCGCTTCCTGCCGCTGACGCTGTCGGAACTGGCGCGGACCCGGGTCGAAGTCTCGCTGCTGACCCCGGCCGAGCCGCTCACTTTCAGCGACGAGGACGACGCGCTGGCCCAGCTGCAGCCGGGCGTCGATGGGCTGATCTTCCGGATCGGCAGCCATCGGGCGACCTTCCTGCCCCAGGTCTGGGAAAGCCTGCCGACGCCGCGGGTCTTCCTCGCCCACCTGAAGCAGAAGGCCGGCTTGCCGGCCGACTTCTGGAGCCCGGAGGTGAGCCTGTCCCGCTACCGGGTCGAGAAATGGAAAGAGCGCCTGGCGGAAGGCGCAACGCCGGGGGCCGGCCCGTTGTGAGCGGTGGCGCGGCCGCCCGGTTCTGGCAGCCGCTGCCGGACGGGCGCATCCAGTGCACCCTTTGCCCCCGCGATTGCCAGCTGCACGAAGGTCAGCGCGGCGCCTGTTTTGTCCGGGAAATGCGCGACGGCCGGATGCAGCTGACGACCTACGGCCGCTCCTCCGGCTTCTGCATCGACCCCATCGAAAAGAAGCCGCTGAACCACTTCTACCCCGGCAGCCCCATCCTGTCGTTCGGCACCGCCGGCTGCAACCTCAGCTGCCGTTTCTGCCAGAACTCGGACATCAGCAAGACCCGCGACATGGACCGGCTGCAGGCTTCGGCCAGCCCGCAGCAGATCGCCGCCACCGCCCGCCAGCATGGCTGCCCCAGCGTCGCCTACACCTACAACGACCCGATCATCTTCGCCGAGTACGCCATCGACACCGCGCTGGCCTGTCGGGAACGGGGCATCCGCAACGTCGCCGTCACCGCCGGCTACATCCACCCGCAGCCGGCCAAGGAATTTTTCGCGGTGATGGACGCCGCCAACGTGGACCTCAAGGCCTTCAGCGACGACTTCTATCACCACTACTGCGGCGGCCGGCTGCAGCCCGTGCTCGATACCCTGGTCTGGCTGCACCACGCCAGCGACTGCTGGCTGGAAATCACCACGCTGCTGATCCCCGGACTCAACGACAGCGCCGCGGAAATCACCGCGCTCAGCCAATGGATGGTCCGGGAACTCGGTCCGGCGGTGCCCCTGCATTTCACCGCCTTTCACCCCGCCCATCGCCTGCTCGACCGGCCGCGTACCCCGCCGGCCACGCTGCAACAGGCCCGCCGCCTTGCCCTCGACGCCGGGCTGCAGCATGTCTACACCGGCAACATCCACGACCCGGAAGGCGCGATCACCCGCTGCAGCCACTGCGCCCGCCCGCTGATCCTGCGCGACGGCTACCGCATCCAGGCCTGCCATCTCGACCCCGCAGGCCGCTGCCCCGATTGCCAGACGCCCCTGGCCGGCCGCTTCAGCACCCAGGCCGGAAGCTGGGGCAACCAGCGTCAGCCGTTGCGGGGGTAACGCGCCTTCTCGCCGCGTTCCAAAGCTCAACCGGGATGCGTCCGCCGCATCAGGCTGACACCGGAAATCGCGTCGCCAAAGCCGAAGCGGCGATAGAAATCCTGCATTTCCGGCAGGCAATACAGTTCCAGATGCCGGACTCCAGCGAGTTTGGGGTGGGTGGTGATGTCCGCCATGATCCGGGCGCCCAGCTGGCTGCCGCGCAGGTCGCGGCGGACGATCACATCAAAAATGAACGCCTTGTAGACGCCATCGGTGATGATCCGGGCAAACGCGCCCAGCCGGTCGTGCTGGTCGGCATAGGCAAACAGGTAATCGGAGCCGTCGAGCATCGCGGCCACATCCTGGCGGGTTCGCCCCCGAGTCCACCATTCGTCCTGATAAAGGGCGACCAGTTGGTCGATCTGCTCCGGAGACAGGGTGCTCAGTGCGGTGATGTGTGTGTTCATCGGGGCAGACTAACGGACTGGCCCTGGCTTGCCAATGCGGGGGCATGGATCCCCCGCCCGGATGCGTGCGCCGCGGAAAGCCGGGTTTCGAAACGGCTAAAATGCGCCTCCCTCTGCCATTCCCGATTCGTTCCCATGTCCCATCCCTACGGCACCCCGCAAAATCCCTGGTTGAGCCCGGACGGGAAGGTGATTGCCTGCACCGAAAAGCTGAAGGTGATGCAGGAAAATTTTGACGAACTGCGGCAACTGGCCCAGGACGCGCTGGAGGATGCGGTGCTGATGGGCTGCGATGAAGCCCAGGTCCGCCGGGCGCTGAGCGAACTGATGCTGGCGCTGGCGACGGATTACCAGGCGGGCTGAAGCCGGGCGAGTGGCTGCGCTGTATGCGTGGCTGCAAAGCAGGTTTCCAGCGGGCGGCGAAAACCGGGTGTTCCGCCCTGAAAATTCAAGGCTTCCCCGCTAGCGGCTTTCTGGCACAATTTCTGCGTAAGAACAAAACCTTTTCGTTCACACGCCTGCCATGGAAACCGCCGTCGCTGACTGGTCCTCGCTGCTGATCCTGACTTTTGTGCTGGGCATGAAGCATGGCTTCGATGCCGATCATCTGGCGACGATAGACGGGCTGACCCGTTACAACACCCGAGCGGATTCGCCCTGGGCGCGCTACTGCGGCGTGCTGTTTTCCCTGGGCCACGGGGCGGTGGTTGTGGCGATTGCGCTGGGGGTCAGCACGCTGGCGAGGGGCTGGGCGGTGCCGGAATGGTTCGGCACGCTGGGGGCGCTGATTTCGATTGCCTTCCTGCTGGCGCTGGGCGGGTTGAATCTGGCGGCGGTGCTGCGCGCCGAGCCGGATGCGCTGGTGCAGCCGGTAGGTTTGAAGGGGCGCTGGCTGGGGCGCTTGCGCCATGCCAGCCATCCGCTGCTGATTGCGCTGGTCGGGTCGCTGTTCGCGCTGTCCTTCGACACCCTGTCGCAGGCGGTGTTTTTTGCGCTGACGGCCAGCCAGTTTGGCGGCTGGCAGCACGCGCTGACCCTGGGGCTGTGCTTCCTGCTGGGAATGCTGTTCACCGACGGCATCAATGGCTTCTGGATCGCCCGGCTGATTGCCCGGACCGACCAGATCGCGCTGATCGCGTCGCGGGTCATGGGGCTGGTGGTGTCCGGCATCAGCCTGCTGGTCGCGCTGTTTGGCCTGGCCAAGCTGCTGTCGCCGGCGATAGACGCCTGGAGCGAAGGCAAGGAGCTGGCCTTCGGTCTGCTGCTGGTGGCGCTGGTCGGCCTCAGCTTTCTGTTGGCGCTGTGGCTGGTACGCCGGCCGCTGACCGCCTCGCAACAAGCCTGAATTTCATTTGATTGCCTTTAAGGGGGAGTCGTCGATGCTGTTAAGAAAAAAAATAATTTCAGCTTATTTGTCGGCGCTGGGGGCGCAACTGGTTCTGGCGGCGGGAACGCTGGCGGCTGACGGGGCCGTGCTGCTGTCGCCGGTGGAGATTCGCGCCCAGAGCGAAAACCTGCTGGGGGATGCGGCGGCGGGCAGCGAAGGCCTGGTGTCCAGCCCGCGGCTGCAGGCGGTGCCCTTGTTGCGGACGGGGGAAGTGCTGGAGATGGTGCCCGGCCTGATCGTCACCCAGCACGCCGGTGACGGCAAGGCCAACCAGTATTTCCTGCGCGGCTTCAACCTCGACCACGGCACCGATTTCGCCACCCACGTCGGCGGCGTGCCGGTGAACATGCCGAGCCATGCCCACGGCCAGGGCTACAGCGACCTCAATTTCCTGATTCCTGAGCTGGTCGAGCAGGTGCGTTTCCGCAAGGGGCCGTATTTCGCCGAAGAAGGCGACTTTTCCTCGGCCGGTGCAGCGCATATCGACTACTTCCGTCAGCTCGACCGCAGTCTGGCCCAGCTGACCCTGGGGCAGAACGGCCACGCCCGCAGCCTGCTCGCCGGCTCCCCCGATTGGGGCGCGGGCAAGCTGCTCTACGCCCTGGAATGGTTCCACAACGACGGTCCCTGGCAGGTGCCGGAAAACTACCGCAAGCTGAACGGCCTGCTGCGCTGGAGCCAGGGCAGCCGCTACGACGGCGTTTCGCTGACGGCGATGGCCTACCGGGGCAGTTGGACCTCCACCGATCAGGTCGCGCAACGGGCCATCGACAACGGCCTGGTCCAGCGCTACGGCAGCCTGGACCCCAGCACCGGCGGCGAAACCTGGCGCTACAGCCTCTCCGGCGAATGGGCGCGGCGCGGCCAGGACAACCGCAGCAAGGCCAATCTCTGGTGGCTTAACTCCGGGCTCGACCTCTGGTCCAACTTCCAGTACTGCCTCAACGACCTCGCCAACAACGGTAACTGCAACACCGGCGACCAGTTCAAGCAGGCAGAACGCCGCCACGCTGGCGGCTTCGCCGCCTCCCACGCCTGGCTGGTCGACTGGGGCGGGCGCGAGGTCGAACACGCCTTCGGCCTGCAAGGGCGGATCGACCGCCTGGCGCCGGTCGGGCTCTACGCCACCTCGCAACGCAACACCGTCGCCACCGTCCGCGCCGACCAGGTCGATCAGCGCAGCCTGTCCCTGTGGGGCCAGAGCGAAATCCGCTGGCTGCCCCGCTTCCGCAGCATCACCGGGCTACGCGCCGACACCTACGACTTCCGGGTCGATTCCAGCCTCGCCGCCAACTCGGGCCGGGCCAGCGACCGGATGCTGACCCCCAAGCTGGCGCTGATCTACAGCCCCGGCGACAAGACCGAGCTTTACTACAACTACGGCCACGGCTTCCATTCCAACGACGCCCGCGGCACCACGATCCGGGTCGATCCCACCGACGGCGTCACGCCCGTCGCCCGCGTCCAGCCGCTGGTGCGCACCCGGGGCCAGGAAATCGGCCTGCGCAGCGAACTCCTGCCCGGCTGGCAGAGCACGGTTTCCCTGTGGCAACTCGATGCCGCCTCGGAACTGCTGTTCGTCGGCGACGCCGGCACCACCGAGCCCTCCCGGCCCTCCCGCCGCCGCGGCATCGAATGGACCAACTTCTATCTGCTGCGGGAAGGGCTGGCGCTCGACGCCGACCTCGCCTGGTCCCACGCCCGCTTCCGCGATGACGACCCCACCGTCGGCAACTACATCCCCGGCGCCGCCAGCGCCACGGCCAACCTGGGCCTGACCGTCGATCAACTCGGCCCGTGGTTCGGGGCGATCCGGCTGCGCTACTTCGGCCCACGGCCGCTGATCGAGGACAACTCGGTCCGCTCTGCCGCCTCCCTGCTGACCAACCTTCGTCTCGGCTACCACATCGACCGCCAGACCCGGCTGGCGCTCGATGTCTACAACCTCTTCAACCGCCGCGCCAACGACATCGAGTACTGGTACGACTCCCAACTCCCCGGCGAAGCCGCCCCGGCCTTCGACCGCCACATCCACCCCACCGAACCTCGCAGCCTGCGGCTGACGCTGGTGCATCGGTTTTAGCGGAAGGGGGTGGCCGGGGCGTCCTCAGTGGCCGCCCCGGCGCAACACCTCACCCCGGATCTTTTTCTGGAATACCGTCCAGCTGGTCTCATTCGGCCGGGCATCATCCGCCGGGGGCGGCAGTTGGAAAGCGGGGGCCTGATCGCGCAGATATTGCTGCAGCACCGGCGGCAGGTCCGTCAGTCCGGCAACCTTCTGGCCGGCGGCATGGATATAGATCGTTCCTTCCCGCCCCTGCATTTCCATCCAGGGCAGCCAGTCGGACAGCCTGACCCAGCCCACCTTGACGTCGGCGCTGCTGGCGCTGTTGGGGTCGAGCAGGCTGGCGACGCTGCCGGTGAAGTTGAACATTTCGGTAGCGTGGTAGGCTCCGCCGACATAACGTTGATACTGCCCTTGCAAGGGGTTCTGGTAGAACAAAGGGATGGTCAGGGTCTGGAACCACTGCCCGGCCTGCTCCCGCGCCAGCCAGCGGGCAGCCGGGCTGCCATCTTCCTGAAAGGGAAATTGCGGTGGCTGGTTGACCGGGTCGTTGGCGACGTGCTGGACCTCGACCTCCCGTTGCAGCCAGGGGTTGAGCCAGCGACTCAGCGGTGCACCGGTCTGGGGGTCCAGGTACAGCATGACTTCCCGGCTCAACAGCCGGTAGCCCTGACCCTTGCGGCCGCCGTCCACGCTGATGCAGTGGCGGACATTCATTCCGGCCACCCGGAACAGGCGCTTGTCAGCTTCACCCTGGCGACGGGAATACGCTTCCCCTTCCCAAGTGAAATAGGTGGGCTGCAAATCCCTGAGGCTGCATTGAATCTTGCGCGTGGCAGCGATGGCGCCCTCCGGGGTTTGCGGATTCAGGGGGGTGGCCAGCGCCGGCAACAGGGGGCCGCACAGGCTGATGGCCAGGGCCAGCCGAATGAGGGAAGCTTTCATTTGATCCTCAAGGGAAGAAGGGGTTGGAGCACGCGGGGGGCAGAGTTCGCCGGCCTCCGGCTGCGCTGACGACCCAGCAGCCCGATCAGCAGCGTAATGACGATCAGGCCGCTGGCCAGATCGGCGTCCAGTAGCGCAATCCGCCGCCAGGCCAGGGCCAACAGCACCAGCGCCGCGCCGGCACGCAGCCAGGGCAGCATTCCGTATTCGTCGCGGCGGAGCAGTTTCCCCAGGCTGGCCGTGGCAGGAATCAGGACCAGCAGGGGTGAGAGCAGGGCGCCCAGGCCGAAAACCAGTCCAAATAGCGCGCCACGCTGGGCCTGCGCCTCGGCAGCGCAACTCGCCAACAGGGTGGCGAGAGGGGCGCAGGGAATCAGGGTCAGCGCCGCTCCGAGCAAAAAGGGAGGCATCCCCGCCAGGCGGCTGCGGGCCATGCATGAGGCATCCCGGCCCGGCCAGACCAGCCACAACGCAGCAAACTGCGCTGCCAGTCCGATCAGCAGGTGGCCGCTACCGGCTGCCAGAATGCGGATGAACCAGTCACCCAGTCCACCGGCAAAAGCACCCAGCGCAGTATAGGAAACCAGTCGCCCCCCCAGGAAGGCCAGGGTGTCGGCCAGACCGTTGCGCCCGGCCTCTGCTCGCCCGATGGACCAGGTGCCGATGAAAGGCAGGCAGGTAACCGTGCAGGCGGTCAGGCCCAGGGCGAATCCCAGGGTCCAGACCGCCAGCAGCGTCACTTCAGGCTCATTCAGCACGGCCTGGTGCCGGCTTGGGATGGAACTTCAGGGGCTTCAAATCCCCTTCGGGGCTTTCCCGCCGGATGCGCTGTTTATAGTAGTCGCGTCGTGACTGGAAGACTTTCCACGGGCCAAACCGGATGGACAGCACGCCGTCGTCGGGGCAATACTCGACACAGCGTCCGCACAGGGTGCAGTCGTCGTGATAAGCCCGGCGGCCGTGCTCACGGTGGATTTCGTGGATGTCCATCGGGCAAGCTTTGTGACAGATGCCGCATTTCTCGCACTTGTCGTGGGCTACCTTGCTCAGGCGGGTCAGGGAAACGTGACGGGCCAGCGCATTCATCGCCAGCATCGGACAGATACGGCAAAAAGGTTGTCGCAACGCCAGCGCGGCGATGATGACAAAACCGAACAGGGTGTTGCCCAGTGCGCCGAGTGCGAACTTGACGCTGTCCCCCTGATTGACTGCGAACTCATCCGGGTTGGCCGTCAGCAGGGTGGTGACAATCCGGGAGGGACAGACATCGCAGTAGGGGTTTCCCAGGCTGTGCGGGGCCACGCCCATCCCGGCCAGTAATGGCACCAGGAAGACCAAACCCAGCAGGATGAACCATTTCGCCGGGCGGATACGCGCTGTCTGGCCGGGGGGCAGGGCGTTCTGGCGTAAACCCAGTCGGCGTCCCAGCCGGTTCAAGCCTTCCTGCACCGTGCCCAGGGGGCATACCCAGCCGCAGAACGCCTTGCCCAACAGAAAAAAGAACAACGCGAAGCTGACCAGGGAAATCAGCGTCGGCAGGATGACCTGCTGGCTGATTTGCTGGGACTTGACCAGAGCTTCGCCGATCCGGTGGTGCATCTGGTGCTGCAGGGGCACCAGGACACAGTACCCCCCGTTTTGCTGGTCGTAGGCACAGGACAGGGCGGGCAGGGCCGTGGAAATCTTGTCCGCTGCGTAATAACCGACCAGATTGGCGCCCCAGACCGTCAGGAACAGCATCAGGATCTGGACACACTGTCGCAGTCGGGTCAGGTGGGGTATCAGGGCTTTCAGGGTTTCAGCCATTCTTTTTGTCCTTCCTGCGCAGCAGCGGAACGGCGAGTGCCATGCCCAACAGCGTGAATCCGGCACCCCAGGGCAAGCTACGCTCCCGCATCAGATCGGGGTGGTAGAACTGGTTGAAGGTGGCAACATGCCTCAGCCCCTCTTTTTCAAGGTGGCTGGAGACGACGTAAGCCTTGCGACTGCGGGTCACACCCAGGGCCGGGTCTATGCTTTCGGTGCTGAAATCGTGGGGGAAGCGGAAGGCTGCGTCGCCGCTCCGGTCAGTAACGGCTTCCAGCCGCGAACCATTTTCTGTTTCCAGGGCAACCGGAATCCCGGCTAGCGGCAGGCCGTCGAAACGCAACTGGAATGAACGGGTATCCCCTTCCCGAAACCCCCCACGTTCCGGCAGACGCCGCGGCAGGATTTCCAGGCCCGGGCGGTACTGCCCCAGCCGGGCCTCCGGCGACGGGCCGGGGAAGGGGAAGGACAGCGCAGTGGTGGCCACGTGAATTTCTTCCGGCGTTTCGCTGCGGGCAACGATCCAGTGATAGCCACCAACCTTGGGGTCGGGGGCGGCCACCCGCCAGCGGCCACCACTGACGGCCAGCTCGACCGGCGGCTGGCGCAGGTCGGGGCTGAGCAAATGCACTTGAGCCGCGGCCATGCCCTTGATGGCGTAAGGGGTAGCGCCATTGGCTTCAGGGCGACCTGCCGGGAGAATCAGGCTCTGTTCGGTCCAGGCGGGTGTTGCGCCCCGTGCGGGGGGGCGTTCCGCCGCTGCTGGCGCATGCCCGTCGTGCGCCAGCAGCGTGGCCGGAAACATCAGAAGGGACAACTGGAAAAGCCGCCGCCGACCTTTTCCGGCCGTCGGGTGGCCCGTAGATTCAGGCGGAGTTGGGAACAGGGCCACGGCGATTCCTTCAGAATCGTGCGCTGATGCCGGCCATGATCACCGTGCCCGGTGCCAGATAGCCAATGCCGTCATATTTCTTGTTGGTGACGTTGTTGACCGTAAGCCGTGCGGTCACCTCCTTGGACAGCGGGTAGCTGCCGCCCACGTCGTAGATCAGGTAGCTGTTGTAGGTCGTGGTGTTGGTGTCGTTGCCGAAACGGTCACCCACATGGTTCGCCGTGGCAAACAGCTTGGCACCCAGCGGGGCTGCCCAGTCCACACGCAGGTAGCCCTGATTGCGCGGCACATTGGTCAGTTGCTTGCCGACCAGTGTGGCGTCCTTGTCATGCTTGACGATCTTGGATTGGTTCAGCGTGTAGGAAGCGGTCAGCGTGACACTGCTGAGCGGGCGATAAACCCCTTCCAGTTCCAGGCCCTTGGTTTCAACACCGCCGACATTCACCTTGTCCACGTTGGTGGCGTTACGCTGCACCGAGTAGATGAAATCTGTCGCGTCGTTGAAATAGGCAGTGGCCTTGATGTGGCCGCG
>JBEBBF010000108.1:0-4084 GCA_041158545.1 Pseudomonadota bacterium
GCCGAGGATAGCCCGGAATACCAGTACATGCGCGATCGCCGCATGGCGCTGGGCGGCTTCCTGCCGCAGCGCCGGCAGAAGGCCGAGCCGCTGGCGATTCCCGGCCTCGACAAATTCGACGCCCTGCTCAAGGCCTCCGGCGAAGGCCGCGAACTGTCCACGACGATGGCCATCGTCCGCATCATGAACATGATGTTGAAGGACAAGAATGTCGGCAAGAACGTCGTGCCCATCGTGCCCGATGAGTCGCGCACCTTCGGCATGGAAGGCATGTTCCGCCAGTACGGCATCTGGAATCAGGAAGGCCAGAACTACGTTCCGGAAGACCACGACCAGCTGATGTTCTACAAGGAATCGAAGACCGGTCAGGTGCTGCAGGAAGGCATCAACGAAGCCGGGGCGATGAGCGACTGGATCGCCGCCGCCACCGCCTACTCGGTGCATAACGTGCAGATGATTCCCTTCTACGTCTGCTACTCGATGTTCGGCCTGCAACGGACCCTGGATCTGGTCTGGGCAGCGGGCGACCAGCGCGCCCGCGGCTTCCTGATCGGCGGCACCGCCGGCCGGACCACGCTGAACGGCGAAGGCCTGCAGCACGAGGACGGTCACAGCCTGCTGCTGGCCAATCTGGTGCCCAACTGCATTTCCTACGACCCGACCTTCCAGTACGAAGTCGCCGTGGTGGTTCAGGACGGCCTGCGCCGGATGAACGAGGAACAGGAAGACGTGTTCTATTACCTGACGGTAATGAACGAAAACTACGAGCATCCGGAAATGCCGGAAGGCGCGGCCGACGACATCCTGAAGGGGATGTACCAGTTCCGTAAGGGTCTGGCTTCCGACGGCCCGCGTGTCCAGCTGCTGGGCTCCGGCACCATCTTCCGCGAAGTCATCGCCGCCGCCGAGCTGCTGCACGACGACTGGGGCGTCGAGGCCGACCTGTGGGGTTGCCCGAGCTTCAACGAACTGGCCCGCAACGGCCAGGACGCACAGCGCTGGAACCTGCTGCACCCGCTGGAAAAGTCCCGGCTGTCGCACGTCGAGCAGTGCCTCAACGACACCCGCGGCCCGGTCATCGCCGCCACCGACTACATCCGCCTCTACGCCGAGCAGATTCGCTCGCAGATCCATCGCCGCTACGTGACGCTGGGCACCGACGGTTTCGGCCGCTCCGACACCCGCGAAGCCCTGCGCCACTTCTTCGAGGTGGATCGCCACTGGATCGTGCTGGCCGCGCTGAAGGCCCTGGCCGACGACGGCCAGATCGACACCAGCAAGGTCGCCGCGGCGCTGGTCAAGTACGAGCTTGACCCGAACAAGCCGAACCCGATGAGCGTTTGAGCCGAGGAGAACCGAAATGAGCAATCTGGTTGAAGTCAAGGTTCCCGACATCGGCGATTTCTCCGATGTCCCGGTGATCGAAGTGTTCGTCAAGGTCGGCGACACCATCAAGGTCGACGACCCGGTGGTGACGCTGGAATCCGACAAGGCGACGATGGATGTCCCCTCTTCCGCCGCCGGCATCGTCCGCGAAGTGCTGTTCAAGATGGGCGACAAGGTCTCTGAAGGCACGCTGCTGCTGAAGGTGGAAGCCGCTGGCGCCGCCGCCGCACCTGCTCCGGTCGCGGCCCCGGCGCCCGCTGCTGCCGCTCCCGCAGCCCCGGCGGCCGCGTCCGGCCCGGTGGAAGTGAAAGTGCCGGACATCGGCGATTTCTCCGATGTCCCGGTGATCGAGCTGTTCGTCAAGGTCGGCGACACCATCAAGGTCGATGACCCGGTGGTGACGCTGGAATCCGACAAGGCGACGATGGACGTGCCGTCCTCCGCCGCCGGCGTCGTCAAGGAAATCCGCGTCAAGCTGGGCGACAAGGTCTCCGAAGGCGCGCTGCTGCTGGTGCTGGAAGGCGCCGGCGCTGCCGCCCCGGCCGCGCCCGCCGCCGCCGTTGCCACTGCCCCCGCCGTTGCGTCCACTCCGGCACCGGCTGCCGCCCCTGCTGCGGCCCCGGTCGCTGCTGCGCCCGCCGCAATCGCCCCGGCACTGCCGCTGGGCGCCAGGGTCCACGCCAGCCCGTCGATCCGCGCCTATGCCCGCGAGCTGGGCGTCGATCTCGCCAAGGTCAAGGCCAGCGGTCCCAAGGGTCGCATCCTGCGCGAAGACGTGATCGCCTTCGTCAAGGGCGTGCTGACCGCGCCGCCGCCGGCGGCACCCGCCGCCGCGTCCCTGGGTGGCGGCCTCGACCTGCTGCCGTGGCCGAAGGTGGATTTCAGCAAGTTCGGCGAAATCGAAGTCCAGCCGCTGTCGCGGATCAAGAAGATTTCCGGCCAGAACCTGTCGCGCAACTGGGTGATGATCCCGGCGGTGACCTACCACGAAGACGCGGACATCACCGATCTGGAAGCCTTCCGCGTGCTGCTGAACAAGGAAAACGAGAAGTCCGGCGCCAAGCTGACGATGCTCGCCTTCCTGATCAAGGCCTGCGTCAAGGCGATGCAGAAGTTCCCCGAGTTCAACGCCTCGCTCGACGGCGACAATCTGGTGCTGAAGAAGTACTTCAACATCGGCTTCGCCGCCGACACGCCGAATGGCCTGGTGGTGCCGGTGGTCAAGAACGCCGACAAGAAGTCGGTGTTCGACATCGCCAAGGAATCCGGCGACCTGGCCAAGCAGGCGCGGGACGGCAAACTGAAGCCGGCGGACATGCAAGGCGCCTGTTTCACCATTTCCAGCCTGGGCGGCATCGGCGGCACCTACTTCGCGCCCATCGTCAATGCACCGGAAGTGGCGATCCTCGGGGTCAACAAGTCGGCGATGAAGCCGGTGTGGGACGGCAAGCAATTCGTGCCGCGCCTGACGCTGCCGCTGTCGCTGACCGCCGACCACCGGGTGATCGACGGCGCGCTGGCGACCCGCTTCAACGTCTACCTGGCGCAACTGCTGGCGGACTTCCGCCGCGTCGCGCTGTAAGGAGAGGACCATGAGTCTGGTTGAAGTCAAAGTCCCCGACATCGGGGATTTCAAGGACGTCCCGATCATCGACCTGTTCGTCAAGGTCGGCGACAGCATCAAGGTGGATGACGCCATCGCGACGCTGGAGTCGGACAAGGCGACGATGGACGTCCCGTCCAGCGTCGCCGGCACGGTCCGGGAAGTGCTGGTCCAGCTGGGCAGCCGGGTCGGCGAAGGTTCGCTGCTGATCAAGGTGGAAGCCGGTGCAGGCGCCGCTGCGCCAGCGCCGCAGGCTGCCGCGCCCGCCGCGGCACCGGCTGCGGCCCCGCTCAGCGCCCCCGCTGCCGCCAGCCACGGCGGCAGTGCCGACATCGAATGCGACATGCTGGTGCTGGGCGCCGGTCCCGGCGGCTACTCCGCCGCGTTCCGCGCCGCCGACCTCGGGCTGAAGACGGTCATCGTCGAGCGTTATGCGACGCTGGGCGGCGTCTGCCTCAACGTCGGCTGCATTCCCTCCAAGGCGCTGCTGCACGTTGCCGAAATCATTGAGGAAGCCAGCCACGCGGCCGACCTCGGCGTCAGCTTCGCGGCGCCGCAGGTGGATATCGACAAGCTGCGCGCCCACAAGAACAAGGTGGTGTCCAAGCTGACCGGCGGCCTGGCCGGCATGGCCAAGGGCCGCAAGGTGGACATCGTCCGCGGCTATGGGCACTTCCTCGACCCGCAGCATGTGGAAGTCGAGCAGACCGAAGGCAACGGCCAGGACAAGACCGGCGGCAAGAAGGTGGTGAAGTTCAAGCAGTGCATCATCGCCGCCGGCTCGGCGGCCGTGCATCTGCCCTTCATCCCCCGCGACCCGCGCATCGTCGACTCCACCGGCGCCCTCGAACTGCGCTTCGTCCCCGGGAAGATGCTGGTGATCGGCGGCGGCATCATCGGCCTGGAAATGGCCACGGTGTATTCGACGCTGGGCGCCAAGGTCGATGTGGTCGAAATGGCCGACGGCCTGATGCAGGGCCCGGACCGGGACGCGGTCAAGGTCTGGGAAAAGCAGAACCTGCAGCGCTTCGACAAGATCATGCTGAAGACCAGGACCGTGGCAGTCGAAGCCAGGGACGACGGCCTTTACGTCAA
>JBEBBF010000109.1:0-11247 GCA_041158545.1 Pseudomonadota bacterium
CCTACGCCAC
The DNA here is from genome assembly GCA_041158545.1 of Pseudomonadota bacterium. Lineage (GTDB taxonomy): Bacteria > Pseudomonadota > Gammaproteobacteria > Burkholderiales > Rhodocyclaceae > JBEBBF01. The sequence goes on from JBEBBF010000109.1 coordinate 11, forward strand.
CCCCGGCTTCAGCTTCCTCGCCGGAATACGCCACCACTTCTAAGCCCCCATGCCCTCCCCCCGCCGCGTTTTCCTGATCCTCGCCACCCTGCTGCTGCTGGCGGTGCTGGCCTTGGGAATGGCGCTGGCGGTGGGGAGCGTGCGGCTGGATCTGGCTGAAGTCTGGGCCAGCCTGCTGGGGCAGGAAACGCCGGGGCGGGAGATCGTGTTGCAGTTGCGCCTGCCGCGGGCGCTGGCGGCCTTTGCCTGCGGCGGCCTGCTGGCGCTGGCCGGGGCGCTGATGCAGATCCTGCTGCGCAACCCGCTGGCCGACCCCTATGTACTGGGGATTTCCGGCGGCGCCGGGGTCGGGGCGCTGCTGGGCATCCTGTTCGGTCTCGGCAGCCTGGGCATCGACAGCGCCGCCTTTGCCGGGGCGCTGGCGGCGATGTTGCTGGTGTTCGGGTTGGCGCATGGCGACGGCAGCTGGACCCAGACCCGCCTGCTGCTGACCGGGGTGATCGTCGCCGCCGGCTGCGGCGCGCTGATTTCCCTGCTGCTGGCGCTGGCGCCGGAGCACAAGCTGCAAAGCATGCTGTTCTGGGTGATGGGCGACCTGTCGCAGGCCAGCGAGGCCCGTCCGGCGCTGCTGACGCTGGGGCTGGCCTTGCTGCTGATGCTGCCCTTTGCCCGGGAATTGAATCTGCTGGCCCGAGGGGCCGATCTGGCGCAGACCCTGGGCGTCGAAGTCCGTCGCCTGCGCCGCCTGATCTACGCCGTTGCCGCGCTCTGCACCGCCGCCGCGGTCACCAGCGCCGGCTCGGTGGGTTTTGTCGGGCTGGTGGTGCCGCATCTGGTCCGGCTGGCCACCGGCAACGACCAGCGCCTGCTGCTTCCCGCGGCCACCCTCGCCGGCGGCAGCCTGCTGCTCGGCGCCGACACGTTGGCCCGCAGCCTGATCGCGCCGCAACAATTGCCGGTGGGCGTGCTGACCGCCCTGCTCGGCGTGCCGGTTTTCCTTTATCTGCTGTCCCGCGGCGGGGTACGCGGATGACGGCGCTGCTTTCCGCCCGCCAGTTGACGGTCCGCATCGGCCAGAAGCTGGTCTGCAGCGAACTCGACCTGGAACTGGAAGCCGGGCAAAGGCTGGCGATTCTCGGCCGTAACGGCGCCGGCAAATCCACACTGCTCTCCACGCTGGCCGGGCTGCGCCCGCCGGAATCCGGCGCGCTGCTGTTGCAGGGCCAGGCCTATGCCGACCTGGGCGCCCGTGCGGCCGCCTGCCTGCGCGGCTGGCTGGGGCAACATCGGGGCGACCCCTTCGCCGCCAGCGTGCTGGAAACCGCCCTGGCCGGACGCCACCCGCACCTGGGCCGCTGGCAATGGGAAAACCGCGACGATCTGGCGCACGCCAAGGCGGCGCTGGAGGAAGTCGGCCTCGCCGGCCTGGCAGAACGGGAGGTGCAAACCCTCTCCGGCGGCGAGCGGCAGCGGCTCGCGATTGCCACGCTGCTGGCCCAGGCCCCGCGGCTCTACCTGCTCGACGAGCCCCTGTCGCACCTCGACCTCAACCATCAGGTGGCAATGCTCGAACTCTTTTCCCGGCGCAGCCGGCAGCAGGGCGTGGCGCTGGTGATGGTGCTGCATGAGCCGGCCCAGGCCTGGCGCTACGCCGACCGGGTGCTGCTGGTCCATGGCGACGGTCGCTGCGAACAGGGCAGTCGCCTGGAGATGCTGAGCGCCGAGCGCCTCTCGGCGCTGTACGCCCACCCGCTGCAGGTGCTGGACCACGACGGCCAGCGCTGCTTCATCCCCCGCTGAAGGACACCGTGGACAGCCAACGCTACCCCGACCCGGACATCGCCGCGGTCTATCGCGCCATCGCCGAACGGCGGGATGTCCGGCATTTCCTGCCCGATCCGCTGCCGGAAGGCTGCCTGGATCGCCTGCTCGGCGCCGCCCACGCCGCCCCCTCGGTCGGCTACATGCAGCCTTGGCGTTTCCTGCACGTCACCGACCCGGCCTTGCGCCAGGCCATCCACGGCGTGGTGGAAGCGGAACGGCAGCAGACGGCCGCCAGCCTGCCCAGCCGGCAGCAGGAATTCCTTCAGCTCAAGGTGGAAGGGATACGGGAATGTGCGGAATTGCTGGTGGTCGCGTTGATGGACGGGCGCGAATCCCATGTTTTCGGCCGGCGGACCCTGCCGGAAATGGACCTGGCCTCGGCGGCCTGCGCGATCCAGAACCTGTGGCTGGCCGCCCGTGCCGAAGGCGTCGGCGTCGGCTGGGTGTCGTTTTTCGACCCGGACGCGCTGGCGGCCCTGCTCGGCATGCCGGCGGGCGCCCGGCCGATTGCGCTGCTCTGCCTGGGCCACACCCCGCAATTCGCCGAACGGCCGCTGCTGGAAAGCCTGGGCTGGGGCGAACGGCTGCCCCGCTCGGCCTGGTGTTTCGAGAACCGCTGGCCGGACGACGCCCGCCCGACACCGACGGCGTACTGAATCCCGGCCGCGCTGCGCGGGCATTTCAGGAAATGCTAACCTTCGCCCCCTGGCAATTCCCGAGGTGGCCGTCGTGCGGCGTTATCCCTACAGTTTTCTGATTCTGACCGGGCTGGGCGTGCTGACCGCCATTCCCGGCCTGCTGAGCGTCGCCGGCTTCGGCGGTGTGATTCACCCGATTCTGGATGACCCGGTCGCCGGGTTGGCGCTGCTGGTGTCGGCGGTGGCGCTGGTCGGCTCCGGCGCCTTCCCGCTGGTGATTGCCCGGCTGACGCGCAACGCGCCCTGAGGCCGGGCCGGCTTCAGCCCAGGCTGACCGCCGCCGGCTCGCGGGATTTGCTCAGGGCTTCGCGGCCGGACAGCAGATGATCGTGCATCGCCTTTTCGACCGCCTGCGCGTCCCGGTTCCGGATCGCCGCCATGATCAGCCGGTGTTCCTCCAGCGATTGTTGCAGCCGCCCCTTGAGCGACAGCGAGAACAGCCGGGTCAGCTTCAATACCTTGCGCAGATCCTGGATCACCTGCAGCAGCCAGCGGTTGCCGGCCAGTTCCTGCAGGTAACGGTGGAATTCCTGGTTGGCTTCGAAGAAATCCTCGATTCGCCCTTCGCGGGCGCCGACTTCCAGCTGCTCGTGGATCGCTTCCAGTTCGGCCACATGCTTAGGCCCGGCTTTCTGCACCGCTTCCCGCGCACAACGGCCTTCCAGCATCGCCATCAGCGGGAAGATGTCGTCCAGGTCCTGTTCGGAAATCTCGGTGACGTAGCAGCCGCGGCGGGGTTTCAACGTGACCAGGCCTTCGGCGGCGAGCACCTTCAGCGCTTCCCGCAGCGGCGTTCGGGAAATCCCGTACTGCTCGGCCAGCTTCTGCTCGTCGATCCAGGTACCCGGCAGCAGTTCATGGGCAAAGATGCGCTGACGCAGGCGTTCAGCGACTTCCTGGTACAAGGCGGTGGGAGCGATACGGGCATTCATGACTGGGCCGGCTGTGTTTGCCGCAGGTCGGGGTGACTTGCGTCCATAATTATGGATAACGTATTATCCGCAAGTTAATATGTCAACTTTTTGACCGGCCCTGTAATTTTTTGCAGCCGGCTATACAAACGAATCCGAGAGAGGCCAAACCATGTCCGACAAATTCCTCGATTCCACCAATCTCGACGCCTGGGAAAAAGCCGCTGCCAAGCAGTCCCCCAACGGTGACGTGAACAATCTGGTCTGGAATACGCCCGAAGGCCTGCAGGTCAAGGCGCTGTATACGAAGAAGGACGTGGATAGTCTGGAGTTCGCCGACACCCTGCCCGGCGTTGCGCCGTTCCTGCGCGGCCCGCAGCCGACCATGTACGCGGTCAAGCCCTGGACCATCCGCCAGTACGCCGGTTTCTCCACCGCCGAAGCCTCCAACGCCTTCTACCGCAAGGCGCTGGCCGCCGGCGGTCAGGGCGTTTCCGTCGCCTTCGACCTGGCGACCCACCGCGGCTACGACTCCGATAATCCCCGCGTGGTCGGCGACGTCGGCAAGGCCGGCGTGGCGATTGATTCCGTCGAGGACATGAAGATCCTGTTCGACAGCATCCCGCTCGACAAGATTTCGGTATCGATGACCATGAACGGCGCGGTGCTGCCCATTCTGGCCGGCTACATCGTCGCCGCCGAAGAGCAGGGTGTTCCCCAGGACAAGCTGTCCGGCACCATCCAGAACGACATTCTCAAAGAATTCATGGTGCGGAACACCTACATCTATCCGCCCAAGCCGTCGATGAAGATCATCGCCGACATCTTCGCCTACACCGCGAAGAACATGCCGAAGTTCAACTCCATCTCGATTTCCGGTTATCACATCCAGGAAGCGGGCGCCAATCAGGCGATTGAACTGGCCTTCACGCTGGCCGACGGCATGGAATACGTCCGTACCGGCGTCGCTTCCGGCATGGACGTGGATACCTTCGCCGGCCGCCTGTCCTTCTTCTGGGCCGTCGGGATGAACTTCTATCTCGAAATCGCCAAGATGCGCGCCGCCCGCCTGTTGTGGCACCGCATCATGTCCGGCTTCAACGCCAAGAGCCCGAAGTCGATGATGCTGCGCACGCACAGCCAGACTTCCGGCTGGTCGCTGACCGAGCAGGACCCGTATAACAACGTCGTCCGTACCACCATCGAAGCCATGGCCGCCGTGTTCGGTGGCACCCAGTCGCTGCACACCAACGCGCTGGACGAAGCCATTGCGCTGCCGACCGAGTTCTCCGCCCGCATCGCCCGCAACACCCAGCTGATCATCCAGGAAGAAACCCACATCACCAACGTGATCGACCCCTGGGCCGGTTCCTACATGATGGAAAAGCTGACCCAGGACATGGCCGACAAGGCCTGGAGCATCATCCAGGAAATCGAGCAGATGGGCGGCATGACCAAGGCGGTCGAATCCGGCTGGGCCAAGATGCAGGTCGAAACCTGTGCCGCCGACAAGCAGGCACGCATCGATTCCGGCAAGGACGTCATCGTCGGCGTGAACAAGTACAAGCTGGCCAAGGAAGACGCGATCGAGATTCTCGACATCGACAATCACGCCGTCCGTGAAGCCCAGATCGCCCGCCTGAAGCACATCCGCGCCACCCGCGACAGCGCCGCTGTCACCGCCGCGCTCGAAGCCCTGACCCAGTCCGCCGAAACCGGCGAAGGCAATCTGCTCGATCTGACCGTCAAGGCCATCCGCCTGCGCGCCACCGTCGGTGAAGTCTCCGACGCGCTGGAAAAGATCTTCGGCCGCTTCCGCGCCAACAACCAGACCATCTCCGGCGTCTACGGCGGCGTCGTCGAAGGTCAGGACAACTGGGAAGGCCTGAAGGCCGAAGTGGCCAAGTTCGCCGAAGAAGAAGGCCGCCGGCCGCGGATCATGATCGCCAAGCTCGGCCAGGACGGCCATGACCGTGGCGCCAAGGTCGTGGCCACCGCCTACGCCGACCTGGGCTTCGATATCGACATGGGTCCGCTGTTCCAGACCCCGGAAGAAGCCGCCCGCCAGGCCATCGAAAACGACGTCCATGCCGTGGGCTGCTCCTCGCTGGCCGCCGGCCACAAGACCCTGGTCCCGCAACTGATCCAGGCACTGAAGGCCCAGGGCGCGGACGACATCATCGTCTTCGCCGGCGGCGTCATCCCGGCCCAGGACTACGATGCCCTCTACGCCGCTGGCGCCAAGGCCATCTTCGGCCCCGGCACCCGGATCGAGGACTCCGCGAAGAAGGTCATGGAAGAAATCCGCAAGGCCCGCGGCTAAGCGGCAGCCCGTATATCTGCGGTTTTTCCGTGCGCGCCCATTCCCTTTCTCCGGCTGACCAGACGCTGGTGGACGGCCTGCTGGCCGGCCAGCGGCGTTCGCTGGCCAAGGCCATCACGCTGATCGAATCAACCCGTCCAGACCATCAGCAACGGGCGCAGCAGGTGCTGACCTCGCTGCTGCCCCGGACCGGCAATGCGATCCGGATCGGCATTTCCGGCGTCCCCGGTGCCGGGAAATCCACGTTCATCGAGGCGCTGGGCGTCTGGCTGATCGAGCAGGGCAAGAAACTGGCGGTGCTGGCGATTGACCCGTCGTCTTCGGTCAGCGGCGGTTCCATCCTGGGCGACAAGACCCGGATGGAGTTGTTGTCACAGCGCGAGGAAGCCTTCATCCGTCCCAGCCCTTCGGCCGGCTCCCTGGGCGGCGTCGCCGAAAAGACCCGCGAGGCGATGCTGCTCTGCGAAGCCGCCGGCTACGATGTGATCATCATCGAGACCGTCGGCGTCGGCCAGTCGGAAACCACGGTGGCCGGCATGGTGGACATGTTCTGTCTGCTGCAGCTGCCGAACGCCGGCGACGACCTGCAGGCGATCAAGAAGGGCATCGTCGAGATCGCCGACATGGTGGTGATCAACAAGGCGGATATCGACAAGCAGGCCACCGCCGTGGTCCGGGCCCAGTGGCGCAATGCGCTGCACATGCTGCGCCCGGCTTCGCCCAATTGGTCGCCCCCGGTCATCGCGCTGTCGGCCTTGCACAAGCAGGGCATCGCCGAATTCTGGGAGCAGGTCGAGAAATATCAGGCCGCACTGAAGCCGACCGGTGAATTTGCCCAGAAACGTCAGCATCAGTCGCTATCCTGGATGTGGCAGCTGATTGATTCGGGGCTGCGCCAGCACTTCCGTCATCACCCCCGGGTCCAGGAAAATCTGCCCGCTTATCTTCGTTCTGTCGAGGAAGGCAGCACGACGCCCGCCGCTGCGGCGTACGCCCTGCTCGACGCCTTGAAACACTGAAGTTCCAAATCACCCGATCCACTTAGGGAGTTTTTTATGCACGACATCATTCGTCAGCTGGAAAAAAAGCGTGAGCTGGCCCGCCTCGGCGGTGGCCAGAAGCGTATCGACAGCCAGCACAAGAAGGGCAAGCTGACCGCCCGCGAACGCATCGAGTTGCTGCTCGACCCGGAATCCTTCGAAGAATGGGATATGTTCAAGGAGCACCGCTGCGTCGATTTCGGCATGGATCAGTCCGAAAAGACGCCGGGTGACGGTGTCGTCGTCGGCTACGGCACGATCAATGGCCGTCTGGTCTTCGTGTTTTCCCAGGACTTCACGGTGTTCGGCGGCTCCCTGTCGGAAACCCACGCCGAGAAGATCTGCAAGGTCATGGACCACGCGATGAAGGCCGGCGCGCCGGTGATCGGCCTGAACGACTCCGGCGGCGCCCGCATCCAGGAAGGCGTGGCCTCCCTGGGCGGCTACGCCGACGTGTTCCAGCGCAATGTGATGGCCTCCGGCGTGATCCCGCAGATTTCGATGATCATGGGCCCCTGCGCAGGTGGTGCGGTGTATTCCCCATCGATGACCGACTTCATTTTCATGGTCAAGGATTCGTCCTACATGTTCGTGACCGGCCCGGAAGTCGTGAAGACCGTGACCCACGAAGATGTGACCGCCGAAGAACTGGGCGGTGCCGTGACCCATACCAGCAAGTCCGGTGTGGCTGACCTGGCCTTCGAGAACGACGTCGAAGCCTTGTCCATGCTGCGCCGCTTCATGAACTTCGTGCCCGCCAACAACAGGGAAAAGCCGCCGGTCACGCCGACCAACGATCCGGCCAACCGCATGGATTATTCCCTGGACACCCTGGTCCCGGATAACGCCAACAAGCCGTATGACATGAAGGAACTGCTGGTCAAAGTGGTCGACGACAGCGACTTCTTCGAACTGCAGCCGGATTACGCCAAGAACATCATCATCGGCTTCGGTCGCATCGACGGCCACCCGGTCGGTATCGTTGCCAACCAGCCGCTGGTGCTGGCCGGCTGTCTGGACATCAAGTCCTCGATCAAGGCCGCCCGCTTCGTCCGCTTCTGCGACGCCTTCAACATTCCGGTCGTGACCTTTGTCGATGTACCGGGCTTCATGCCGGGCACCACCCAGGAGTACGGCGGCATCATCAAGCACGGCGCCAAGCTGCTCTATGCCTACGCCGAATGTACCGTGCCGAAGGTCACCGTGATCACCCGCAAGGCCTACGGCGGCGCTTACGACGTGATGTCGTCCAAGCACCTGCGTGGCGACGTGAACCTGGCCTGGCCGTCCGCTGAAATCGCGGTCATGGGTCCGAAGGGCGCCGTGGAAATCATCTTCCGTGAAGAAAAGAACGATCCGGAAAAGCTCGCCCAGCGCGAAGCCGAGTACAAGGAAAAGTTCGCCAACCCGTTCGTGGCCGGCGCTCGCGGCTTCATCGACGACGTCATCATGCCGCACGCGACCCGCAAGCGTATCGCCCGCTCGCTGGCCATGCTGCGCGACAAGAAACTCGACAACCCGTGGCGCAAGCACGGCAACATTCCTCTGTAAGCGTCAGGGAGAAAACTGAACATGTTCAAGAAGATTCTGATTGCCAACCGCGGTGAGATTGCCTGCCGCGTCATCAAGACCGCTCGCAAGATGGGCATCGCGACCGTCGCCGTCTATTCCGAGGCCGACAAGGATGCGCTGCATGTGGATCTGGCCGACGAAGCCGTCTGTATCGGGCCGGCTGCGTCCAAGGAGTCCTATCTGGTCATGGACAAGATCATCGCCGCCTGCAAGCAGACCGGCGCTGAAGCAGTCCATCCTGGCTACGGCTTCCTGTCCGAAAACGCCACCTTCTCCCGCCGTCTGGAAGAAGAAGGCATCAAGTTCATCGGCCCCAAGCACTACTCCGTCGCCAAGATGGGCGACAAGATCGAGTCCAAGAAGCTGGCCATCGCCGCCAAGGTCAACACCATCCCCGGCTACAACGACGCCATTGCCGGTCCTGACGAAGCCGTCAAGATCGCCCAGGGCATCGGCTATCCGGTGATGATCAAGGCCTCCGCCGGCGGCGGCGGCAAGGGTCTGCGCGTGGCCTACAACGACGCTGAAGCTTTCGAAGGCTTCTCTTCCTGCGTCAATGAAGCCCGCAACTCCTTCGGTGACGACCGCGTCTTCATCGAAAAGTACGTGCTGGAACCCCGCCACATCGAAATCCAGGTGCTGGGCGACTCCCACGGCAACTACGTGTACCTGAACGAGCGCGATTGCTCGATCCAGCGCCGCCACCAGAAGGTCATCGAAGAGGCGCCGAGCCCCTTCCTCGACCCCGAGATGCGCAAGGCGATGGGCGAGCAGGCCGTGGCCCTGGCCCGGGCCGTGAATTACGAATCCGCGGGTACCGTGGAATTCGTGGTGTCCGGTGCGACCAAGGAGTTCTACTTCCTGGAAATGAACACCCGCCTTCAGGTGGAGCACCCGGTTACCGAGCTGATCACCGGCCTCGACCTGGTTGAGCAGATGATCCGCGTTGCTTACGGTGAAAAGCTGCCGCTGTCCCAGGCTGAAGTGGGCATCAATGGCTGGGCCATGGAATGCCGGATCAACGCCGAAGACCCCTTCCGCGGCTTCCTGCCCTCCACCGGCCGTCTGGTGAAATTCCAGCCGCCGAAGGAAGTGGCCGGTCAGGTCCGCGTCGATACCGGCGTGTACGACGGTGGCGAGATTTCGATGTTCTACGACTCGATGATCGCCAAGCTGATCGTGCATGGTGCGACCCGCGACCAAGCCATCTCCCGCATGCGTGATGCACTGAACGCCTTCGTGATCCGTGGCATCTCCTCGAACATCCCGTTCCAGGCCGCGCTGATGCAGCACCCGGCCTTCCATTCTGGCATTTTCGATACCGGCTTCATTCCCAAGTACTACCCGACCGGCTTCGATGCTTCCATGGTGCCGCACGATGATCCGGCCCTGCTGGTCTCGGTGGCTGCCTATGTTTATCGGGCCTACACCGACCGCTCCGCTTCGATTACCGGTCAACTGCAAGGTCACGAACGCATCGTCGGCGACCAGTGGATGGTTGTTCGCCTGAACAAGGACGGCAACGAACAGCACGCTGTTACTGCACGGCCGATTCCGGGTGGCTACCACGTCGACTACGACGGCAAGGCTTACGAAATCCTTTCCGACTGGAAACTGGGCGAATCGCTGTTCACCGGTACCTGCAATGGTGAAGAGTTCATGCTTCAGGTCGAACGCCACAAGACCAAGTACAGCCTGTTCCACTGGGGCACCCGTGCTGATTTCATGGTCATGAGCGCCCGTGCAGCCGAACTGCTGGCTCTGATGCCTGAAAAGCCCGCACCCGACCTGTCTAAGTTCCTGCTGTCGCCGATGCCCGGTCTGCTGCGTGAAATCGCTGTTCAGGTTGGCCAGGATGTGAAGGCTGGCGAAAAACTGGCGATCATCGAAGCCATGAAAATGGAAAACATCCTCAAGGCTGAGCAAGACTGCAAGGTCAAGAAGATCTCCGCCGCCGTTGGCGAAAGCCTGTCTGTGGATCAGATCATCATCGAATTCGAGTAATTTTCGACTTCGATCTTTTTGATCTGAGTAGTATGAAGGCCCATCCCTGATGGGCCTTTTTCATTGGAGCAGCAAATGAGCGGTTTTGAAGACTACCATCGCGAACTGGCCGAGCTTGACCACCAGATCCACCACTACGCTGTGGCTTGCAATATCGATTTGAGCGATCAAATTGCTGTCAGGCATTGCCTGGAAACCCCTCAGCCGGATTTTTCCCACAACCTGGCGCAGCAAACCCTGCGCGGTTTGTTGATCCTGCGTATCAAGCTTGAAACGGAAATGATCAGCGAAGGGGTGAATCCGCCGCCGCTGGACACGCGGCCATTTCACGTTTGACTCCCCAAATGAACAAAGGCGCCCACGGCGCCTTTGTTCATTACGACTTCCGGGAAGCCTTACTTCTGGCTCATCGCTCCGGTCACGGCCAGGGCCGTCATGTTGATCAAGCGACGGACCGTCGCGGTTGAGGTCAACACGTGCACCGATTTGGCCGTACCCAGCAGGATGGGGCCAATCGTGACCCCTTCACCGCCAGTCATCTTCAGCAGGTTGTAGCTGATATTGGCGGCATCGATGTTGGGCATAACCAACAGGTTGGCTTCGCCCTTGAGTGGCGATTCGGGGTGAGCCTGGCGACGGACTTCTTCGGACAAGGCCGAATCGCCGTGCATTTCACCATCTACTTCCAGTTCTCCGGCCGTCATCGCCGGCAGCAGCGCTGCAGCCTGGCTCATCTTCATGGCGGAAGCTGAATTGCCGGACCCGTAGTTGGAGTGCGACAGCAGTGCGACCTTGGGATGGATACCGAAGTGGCGCACGACTTCGGCAGCCATCAGCGTCATTTCCGCGATCTGTTCTGCGTCCG
>JBEBBF010000110.1:0-4263 GCA_041158545.1 Pseudomonadota bacterium
GTCCGGGCCACCACTTCCTGGCCGGGATAGCAGCCCTTGTGGAAACTGATGCCGCCGATCTTCTCGAAATCAGCCATCTGCGGCACGAATTCCTCGCGGGTGATGCCGGTGATCAGCGGAATGCCGGCCTGGACGCTGCACCAGGTCCAGGCATCGCGGCCGGCTGGCTGGGCCAGGCTGGCCAGCGCATCCCAGACCGCCGGGGCGTCGGCCACCGGCAGGATCACCTGCCAGCGACCCTGTTCCAGCCTCAGCACGATGCGGCCGTCGGCTTCGGCGCTGTTGAGCGCGGCCACCGGCAGCGGCAGCCCGGCCGCCGCCAGTGCGGCTTCCGCCTGCGGGCCGGCCAGACCGAGGGCGACCCGCTCGCCGGACAGGTCACTCAGCGTCACCTTGGCGCGCAGCACGAACATCTGCAGGCGTTTGCGAATCGGCTCGACCAGTTCCGCCGCCAGCTGCAGACGGTAATCCTCGCCCTGGCGGAAGATCAGGAAGTTGGCCAGCATCCGGCCCTTGGCCGAACACCAGGCGCTGTGCTGAATCAGCCCTGCGTCGAGATGGTTGATGTCGCTGGTCATCTGGTTGTGCAGGAAACCCTTGGCGTCATCGCCGCCGCAGCCGATCAGGCCGAGGTGGCCCAGGGGAACCAGCACGGTGCCGCTGGCCGCCTGCTGTAGTTCCGCCTGCGGCTGGCCGAAATCCAGCACCTGGGAGGAGTCGGTGGCAGCGTCCGCGGCAAAGCGGGCGCCGCGGGAAACAAGATGGTCACGCCATTGGGGGGTCATGGGCTTTTGCCTCGTCGGGGGGTTGGGGATTGGGCTATTATATCGCCCGTTTTTCGGCGGCCCCGTCGTCCCAATTTCTCTGATTCCTGCCCCCTGCTGCCGTGAAATTCCTGCTTCGCCTTTTCCTGTTGTGCTTCATGCTCGCGGCCGCTGCGGCCGGCGGCTTTTATCACTGGGCGCAGTCGCCGCTCAGCCAGCAGGCCAATCCCCTCGATTTCCGCATCCTGCCCGGCAGCAGCCTGAAAAGCGTTGCCCGCCAGCTCAATGCCGCCGGGCTGGAAGTCTGGCCGGATGGCCTCGGTCTGCTCGGGCGGCTGCTGCGGGTGGACGCCGGAATCAAGGCCGGCAGCTATTCCCTGACGCCCGGCCTGACGCCTTACACGCTGCTGCAGAAGCTGGTGCGCGGCGACGTGACCCAGGCGGAAATCACGCTGCTCGAAGGCCAGACCTTCCGCCAGTGGCGGGAGCGGCTGGATGCCCATCCCGAGCTGGAGCACCTGAGCCGCGGCCTCAGCGAAACCGAATTGCTGGCCCGGCTGGGCATTGCCGAGACCGCTGCCGAAGGCCTGTTCTTCCCGGACACCTATCTTTTCGACAAGCATTCCAGCGATCTCGCGCTGCTGGCGCGCGCTTACCGGATGATGAGCAGCCGTCTTCAGGGCGAGTGGGCGCAGCGGGCCGACGGCCTGCCTTACCGCACGCCCTATCAGGCGCTGATCATGGCCTCGATCGTCGAAAAGGAAACCGGGCGCGAAGCCGACCGGGGGCTGGTTGCCGCGGTGTTCGTCAATCGCCTGAAGCTGGGCATGCTGCTGCAGACCGATCCGACGGTGATCTACGGCCTCGGCAGCCAGTTTGATGGCAACATCCGCAAGCGTGACCTGCAGACCGATACGCCCTATAACACCTACACCCGCGCCGGCCTGCCGCCGACGCCGATTGCAATGCCCGGTCAGGCGGCGTTGCAGGCGGCGCTGCATCCGGCGGCGAGCGATGTTCTCTATTTCGTCGCCCGTGGTGACGGCAGCAGCCAGTTTTCCCGCAGCCTGGAAGAGCACAACCGGGCCGTCAATCGTTACCAGCGAGGCCGCCCATGAAAGGCAGATTCATCACGTTTGAAGGCATAGACGGCGCCGGAAAAAGTACCCACGTCCAGGGCGTCGCCGAATGGCTGCAAGCCCAGGGCAAGCAGGTGGTCAGCACCCGCGAACCCGGTGGCACGCCGCTGGGCGAGCAGCTGCGGGCGCTGCTGTTGCAGCAGGACATGCATCTCGAAACCGAATCCCTGCTGATGTTCGCCGCCCGGCGGGAACACCTGGCCCAGGTGATCGAACCGGCGCTGGCCAGGGGCGACTGGGTGGTCTGCGACCGCTTCAGCGACGCCAGCTTCGCCTACCAGGGCGGCGGCCGCGGGCTGGACCGGCACAAGCTGCAGATCCTCGAACACTGGGTCCATGCCGAGCGGCAGCCGGACCTGACGCTGCTGTTCGACCTGCCCTGCGACATCGCCCGCCAGCGCATCGCACTGGCCACCCGCCACCTCGACCGGTTCGAGCAGGAGCGGGCGCAATTCCACGACCGGGTCCGCCACGCCTATCTGGAACGGGCGGCGCAGCAGCCGGCGCGCATCCGCACCATCGACGCCGACCAGACCCCGGACGCCATCGCCGCCCAGCTGCGCCAGCTGCTGACGCCGCTGTTATGAGCCTGAATTACCGCGAGCTGCATCCCGCGGCCTGGCAGCACTTGCTGAAGCTGCGCCAGCGCCTGCCGCACGCCCTGCTGTTCACCGGTCAGCCCGGACTCGGCAAGCTCGACATCGCGCTGGCCTACGCCGCCAGTCTGCTCTGCGAACAGCCCCGCGGCGACGGCCTGGCCTGCGGGGGCTGTTCCTCCTGCCATTGGCTGGAGCAGGGCAATCACCCGGATTTCCGCTTGCTGCAGCCGGCGGCGCTGAGTCAGGACGACGACGGCGAGGGCGGTGAGGCGCCGCGTGGCGACAAGAAAGCCAGCCGCCAGATCACCATTGATCAGGTGCGGGGGCTGGCGGAATTCCTCAACGTCGGTACCCATCGCCAGGGGCTGCGGCTGATCGTGATCAACCCGGCCGAGGCGATGAACCGGGCCACCGCCAACGCGCTGCTGAAGACGCTGGAGGAACCGGGGCCGAACACCCTGTTCCTGCTGGTTTCCGGCGAGGCCGCCCGGCTGTTGCCGACCATCCGCAGCCGCTGTCAGCGGGTGGGCTTCGTGACGCCCACCGCGGCGCTGGCCAGCCGGGCGCTGGCGGCTGCCGGGGTCAAGGAAGCGGAAATGTGGCTGGCGCTGGCCGGGGGCGCCCCCAAGCTGGCGCAGGGCCTGGCCGAGTCCGGCCGCGGCGGCTGGCTGGGCGAGCTGGTGCGGCATCTGGCGGCGGGCGGCGAGCTGGACCCTTTTGCCGCGGCGCTCAGCCTGGAAAAACTGGTGAAGGATCCCAAGTCCGGGCTGGTGCTGCCGCAGTTGCTGGAGTGGGTGCTGAAGTGGGTGGTCGATCTCAATCTGGCGGTGCAGGACTTGCCGGTGCGCTACTTTTCCCGGCAGCAGGATAAAATCGCCGCTCTGTCCCGGCGTTTGCCGGCGCTGCAGGTGTTGCGCTTCTACCGCAGTCTGCTGGAATGGCGGCGGGATGCGGAACAGCCGCTGAATCCCCGCCTGCTGCTGGAAACCCTGTTCCTGCAATACCGAGCCCTCTACGGCTGAGGATGCCATGACCGACCACGCCAAACCGACCCCGCCGCGCCCCAGCGTCCTGTCGCTGAACATCAATTCCAAGTCGGCGCTGTACGCGGCTTTCATGCCGCACCTGAAGCATGGCGGCATCTTCATCCCGACGACCCGGTCGTACCACCTGGGCGACGAGGTCTTCATGCTGCTGGCGCTGATGGACGACCCGGCCAAGCTGCCGATCGCCGGCACGGTGATCTGGCTCACCCCGGCCGGCGCCCAGAACAGCCGGGCGCAGGGCATTGGCGTGCATTTCAAGAACGACGAGAGCGGCCAGGAAGCCCGGCGCAAGATCGAAAGCCTGCTGGGCGGCGTGCTCAATTCCAGCCGTCCCACCCACACCTTCTGAATTCATGCTGGTCGATTCCCACTGTCACCTGGATTTCCCCGATCTCGCCGCCCGCGTCCCTGAATTGCTGGCGGCGATGGCCGCCAACCAGGTCGGCGCCGCCGTCTGCATCGGCGTCAATCTCGAAAACTTCCCGCAGGTCCTGGCGCTGGCCGAGGCAGAGCCCCATCTTTTCGCCACCGTGGGCGTCCATCCCGAATACACCGACGTCGAGGAACCGGATGTTGCCCGGCTGCTGACGCTGGCCGCGCATCCCAAGGTGATCGCCATCGGCGAAACCGGGCTGGATTACTACTGGCAAAAGGACAAGCCGGAATGGCAGCGCGAGCGTTTCCGCACCCATATCCGTGCCGCCAAGGCCTGCGG
>JBEBBF010000111.1:0-3174 GCA_041158545.1 Pseudomonadota bacterium
CCCGGCTACATGCTGGCCGGCTGGAGTGGCGACTGTACCGGCACCGCCAGCTGTTCGCTGACCATGAGCGGCGGCCGGGAAGTCACCGCCACCTTCGTCCAGGCCGCCCAACTCAATCTGCACATCACCGGCAGCGGCCAGATCATCGACCGGGGTGACCTGCTTTGCTTCGGCGAATGCAACCGCAATTACCCGCTCAACAGCAGCGTCGTCCTCGACGCCACGCCGGCCGCGGGCTCCCGCTTCATCGGCTGGAGCGGCGCCTGCAGCGGCGGCGGCAACTGCCGGGTGACGCTGGACCAGGTTCGCGACGTCACCGCCCATTTCGCCGAGTTGCCGCCCGTCACGCTGAGCAGCCATTTCCCCCTGGCCACCGGCAACTACTGGCAGTTCGTCAATCAGAGCAACAACGCCGTCACCGCCTCGGTCAGCGTCCAGTCCCCGGTCAGCCTCAACGGCAATCAGGCTTTCCCGCTGCAGCACAACGATGGCAGCATCGTGTACTTCACCAACGACGCCAACGGGCTGCGCATTCACGGCCAATACGTGCCGAACGGGGTACAGGTCGGCAACAGCAGCTACACCTACAGCGTGGTGTTCGACCCGCCTATGCTTCTGCAACCCGCCAGCGCCAAATTTGCCACCGTGCAATCCTTCTCCGGCAACGCCCAGGTCAGCGTTCCCGGTCTTGGCAACTACCTGTTCTCCTACAGCGGCAGCAGCAACCTGCTGCCCCCCAGCCTGATCAGCACGCCCAAGGGCAATTTCATGGCGGTGGGCCTGAACTACCAATACACGATTGCCGGCGTCGCCCAGGGCTACTACATTTCCGTCCCGGTCAATGCCACCGACTGGCTCAGCGCCGGGATCGGCCTGGTCCAGGAAAGCCTGGCCGGCACCACCCTGCTGCTGAGCCAGACCAACCTCAGCCCGCAGTCGCCCAGCCAGAGCCTGGTCAGTGGCTGGAACCTGCTTGGGAATGGCAACGAAACCGCCCTCGACGTCGCCACGGTCTTTGGCGATGCGACCCAGGTACAGTCGGTTTGGAAATGGGTCAGCAGCGGCAGCAGCGCCGGACTGAGCTACCCGACCTGGGCCTTCTACACCCCGCTGCAAGCCGACGGCGGCAAGGCCTACGCGGCGGGCAAGGGCTACGAGGCGCTGACCAGCATTGCCGGCGGCGAAGGCTTCTGGGTCAATGCCAAACAGGCTTACACCGCCACCCTGCCGGGCGGCACCGGCGTTGCGCTCGGCAGCTTCAAGGCCGGCGGCAAGCGGCCGCTGAAGAAAGGCTGGAGCCTGATCGCCACCGGCGACTACCCCAGCCCGCTCAGTGTCAATAACAGCCTCGGCACCCCGCCCAACCCCGGTGATCCGCTGCCGACCAACCTGACCAGCCTGTGGACCTGGGAACCCGGCTCCGGCCGCTGGTATTTCTGGTCGCCGCTGCTCTACAACAACGGCAGCCTGACCACCTATCTCGACGGCAAGAACTACCTGGACGTCAGCACCCTGCCCAGCGCCCCCGCCGGCCTGCTGACTCCGGGCACCGGCTTCTGGGTCAACCTGCCGTAAATCGACACCTCGCGCCTTACCGGCTCAGGTGCGGGAAAGCAAAAAAGGGCTGGCGTCCGCAAACGCCAGCCCTTTTGCATTCCGTGCCGGAAAACGGCGAAGCGTTTAGTCGGCTTCGTCGATCCAGGCCTGCTGGATCGCTTCCAGCACCTTTTCCCCGCAATGCCGCGGGTCGTCGTTGAAACCCGGCAGGGCCATGACCCAGTCGCGCAGGTCGACAAAATTCAGCCGCAGCGGATTCACCTCCGGGTGGGCTTCGCAGAGCTCGATGGCAATCGCGTTGACGTCAGTCCATTTCATCCCCGTTTTCCTTCCTTGGCCATGTTGATGCTGTAGCGCGGCACTTCCACCACCAGCGGCGTGCTGCCGACCGTCACCTGGCAGGCCAGCCGGGAGTTCGGCTCCAGGCCCCAGGCCTTGTCCAGCAGGTCTTCTTCCAGCTCCTCCGCCGGCTCCAGGCTGTTGAAGCCCTCGCGGACGATCACATGGCAGGTGGTGCAGGCGCAGGACATTTCGCAGGCGTGTTCCAGCGGAATCTGGTTGTCGAGCAAGGTCTGGCACAGGCTCTGCCCGGCCTCGGCTTCGAGCACCGCGCCCTCGGGGCACAGCTCGACATGGGGCAATACGATGATTTGGGTCATTCGGCTTCTCCCAGCTGGAGGTCATCGACCTTGCGGCCGGACAGCGCACGTTTGATGCTCTGATCCATCCGGCGGTGGGCGAATTCCTGGGTTTCGTAGGCCAGATCGTCCATCGCCAGATTGATGTGGCGACGGTTGTCGCCCAGCATCGTCGTCTGCAGCTTGGCGATGGCGGTTTCGATCCTGGCGATTTCCGCGGCGGACAGGAGATGCGGGTCTTCCTTCAGCGCCGCCTGGGTCGCCTCGATCAGCCGCTGGGCTTCGACCTGGGCTTCCTTCAGCGCCCGGCGGAAGGCGTCATCCTTGGCGTGGTCCATCGAGTCCTGCAGCATGCCGACGATTTCATCGTCGCTGAGGCCGTAGGACGGTTTTACGGTGATATGCGCCTCGACACCATGAATCTGCTCCCGCGCCGTCACCGACAGCAGTCCGTCGGCATCGACCTGGAAGGTCACGCGGATGCGGGGCGCGCCGGCCACCATAGGCGGAATGCCGCGCAGCTCGAACCGGGCCAGCGAACGGCAATCGGAAACCAGCTCCCGTTCGCCCTGCACCACATGGATCGCCATCGCCGTCTGGCCGTCCTTGTAAGTCGTGAATTCCTGGGCGCGGGCCACCGGAATCGTCGAATTGCGCGGCACGACCTTCTCGACCAGCCCGCCCATGGTTTCCAGGCCCAGGGACAGGGGAATCACGTCGAGCAGCAGCCAGTCGTCGCTGCCGGTACGGTTACCGACCAGCAGATTGGCCTGGGTCGCCGCGCCCAGCGCCACGACCTTGTCCGGATCGAGGTTGGTCAGCGGCTCCTGCCGGAAGAAGTCGCCGACGGCTTTTTGCACCTGCGGCATCCGGGTGGCCCCACCGACCATCACCACGCCCTTGATGTCCTCGACCCGCAGGCCGGCATCGCGCAGGGCCTTTTTCACCGGCTTCAGGGTTTTCGAGATCAGCGTCTGGG
>JBEBBF010000112.1:0-3417 GCA_041158545.1 Pseudomonadota bacterium
GGGACATGTCTTCTGCTTCCGGGCTGGCCATGGATGGTCGCAATGTCTACGTGACCGACGAGAAGGGCGCCGTGCATGCGCTGGACCGCTACAGCGGCAGCAGCATCTGGAAGCAGGACAAGCTGTACATGCGCGATGTCACCGGACCGGCGATCCGTCGCGGTTTGGTCGTCGTGGCCGATGGGGAAGGCATGGTGCATTTCCTCAGCCGTGAAGACGGCGCTTTTTCCTCACGTCTTGCTACCGGGGGTTCGCCGATTCAAATGGCGCCGCGGGAGCTGGAAAGCAATTTCCTGGTGCAGAACCAGAAGGGCGAGCTGATCGCCATCGAGGTGCAATGAAGCCAACGCTCGTTTTGGTGGGCCGGCCGAATGTCGGCAAGTCCACGTTGTTCAATCGCCTGACCAAGACCCGGGACGCCATCGTGGCCGATATTCCCGGTCTGACCCGGGATCGTCATTACGGCCACGGCAAGCTGGGGAACAAGCCCTATCTGGTGGTCGATACCGGCGGTTTCGAGCCGCTGATCAAGGAAGGCATCCTCCACGAAATGGCCAGGCAGACCGAACAGGCGATTGCCGAGGCGGATTCCGTGGTGTTCGTCGTCGATGGCCGGACCGGCATCACGCCCCAGGACAAGGAAATCGCCAACAAGCTGCGCCGGCTGAAATGCCCGGTGGTGGTGGCGGTGAACAAGACCGAGGGGATGGAGCGGGGCGTGGTTTCCGCCGATTTCCATGAACTGGGTCTCGGCACGCCCTATGCCATCTCCGCGGCGCACGGGGAAGGGGTCCGGGGCCTGGTGGATCTGGCCCTGGCGGATTTCCCCGAGCCTTCCGGCGATGAAGAAGAGTCCGGCAGCCTGCGGGTGGCGATTGCCGGCCGGCCGAATGTCGGCAAATCGACGCTGATCAATACCCTGCTGGGTGAAGAGCGGGTCATTGCCTTTGACATGCCGGGGACGACCCGCGATGCGATTTATGTCGATTTCGAGCGGGCGGGCCGCAATTACACGCTGATCGACACCGCCGGCCTGCGCCGCAAGGGCCGGGTCTTTGAAACCATAGAAAAATTCTCGGTAATCAAGACCTTGCAGTCCATCGAGGACGCCCATGTGGTGATCCTGATGCTGGACGCGCAGCAGGATATTTCCGATCAGGATGCCAGCATCGCCGGTTTCATCGTTGAATCCGGGCGGGCGCTGGTGGTGGCAATCAACAAGTGGGACGGGCTGGACCACTACGAGCGGGATCAGGTCAAGCTGGCTTTGCAGCGTAAGCTGAAGTTCCTCGATTTCGCCCGTTTCCATTTCATTTCCGCGAAGGAAAACGTCGGCCTGGACAACCTGTTCAAGTCGGTGAATGCCGCCTACGCGGCAGCGACCATCAAGCTGGCGACGCCCAAGCTGACCCGAGTGCTGATGGATGCGGTTGCCAAGCAGGCGCCGCCACGCCATGGCGCGTTCCGACCCAAGCCCCGTTATGCCCACCAGGGTGGGATGAATCCGCCGCTGATCGTGATTCATGGCAATGCGCTGGACCATGTTGCCGACAGTTATCGCCGTTACCTGGAACATACCTTCCGGGAAGTGTTCAAACTGCAGGGCACGCCTTTGCGGATCCAGTTCAATACCAGCCACAATCCCTACGCCGAAAAGGAAAGTTGAGCTTTTCCCCCCTCAGGCTGGCGTCAGGGGATTAAATTGGTTACATTAAAGAGCAATAACAACGTGGAGTTTTACCATGAGCAATAAAGGGCAACTGCTACAAGACCCGTTCCTCAACACCCTGCGCCGGGAACATGTCCCGGTTTCGATTTACCTGGTGAATGGCATCAAGCTGCAAGGCCAGATCGAATCTTTCGATCAATACGTCGTTCTGCTGAAGAATACGGTGACGCAAATGGTGTACAAGCACGCTATCTCCACCGTCGTTCCCGCCCGTCCGGTGACGATCCAGCAAGAAGGCAGCGCCGAGTAAGTCATTCCAACCTTCTATCGGGGATGCTCGCCGTCAGGCCGCATCCCCATTTTCATGTCTCTCAATGCTTGAAAGACCGGATGCCGGTGAGCGGGCGCTGATTGTCCAGCTGGATTTCGGACAACCGGACGTACCCGAGCAACTGGAAGAAGTCCGTCTGTTGGCCGAATCCGCCGGGGCGACCCTGTGTGGCGAGGTCTTCGGGCGTCGCCACAGCCCTGATCCCGCACTGTTCGCCGGCAAGGGCAAGGTGTTCGAGATTGCGGCAATGATCGCTGCAACCCGCGCCGATCTGGTGATCTTCAACCACGAATTGTCTCCAGCCCAGCAGCGCAACCTCGAACGGTCGCTGCATTGCCGGGTGGTGGATCGCACCAGCCTGATTCTCGACATCTTCGCGCTCAGGGCGCAGAGCGCCGAAGGCAAGCTGCAGGTTGAACTGGCGCAACTGGACCATCTGGCGACTCGGCTGGTCCGGGGCTGGACCCACCTGGAGCGGCAGCGGGGCGGTATCGGCATGCGCGGTCCCGGCGAAACCCAGCTGGAAACCGACCGTCGCCTGCTGGGTAACCGGGTCAAGCTGCTGAAAGAGCGGCTGTACAAGCTCTCCCGGCAGCGGGGGGTTCAGCGCAAGGCGCGGATTCGCGGGGATGTGCTGAATGTTTCCCTGGTCGGCTACACCAATGCTGGCAAGTCCACGTTGTTCAATGCGCTGACCCACGCCGGTGTTTATGCGGCCGATCAATTGTTTGCGACGCTGGACACCACCTCGCGCAAGTTGTGGATCGAAGGCGCCGGCAATATCGTGATTTCCGACACCGTGGGTTTCATCCGCGAATTGCCCCATGCGCTGGTCGCTGCATTCCATGCGACGCTGGAAGCGACGGCGGAAGCCGACCTGTTGCTGCATGTGGTCGACAGCGCCAGCCCGGTCCGGGAAGAACAGATCAACGAAGTCAACAAGGTTCTTGACGAAATCGGCGCCCATGGGGTGCCGCAGATTCTGGTCTGGAACAAGATCGACCTGACCGGCGTGGCGCCGCTGGTCGAGCGGGATGCCTATGCTAGAATCGCCCGCGTTCGCGTCAGTGCCCAGACCGGAGAGGGCCTGCCGCTGTTGCGGGAATGTCTGGCGGAAGCCGCCCGCGAAAAAGCCGAGTTGCGCCGCCTGCGTCAGGGCGATGCCGCTGAAACCGACTCAACAGAAATCTCTAATCCAAACTAGCCATGATTCCGACCCTCGGCATGCTCATGTCGCTCAACGACCCGCAATGGGGTGGCGACAACGACAACAAGAACAACCCCGGCAACCGCCGACCCAATCAGGGGCCACCCGATCTCGATGAGTTATGGCGGGATTTTCAGCGCCGACTGTCCGGATTGCTCAACAAGAATGGAGGTGGCGGCTCCGGCGGTCCGCGGATGCCAGCTGGCGACT
>JBEBBF010000113.1:0-3768 GCA_041158545.1 Pseudomonadota bacterium
ATCGACAGCCGCGACGTCCAGCCCGGCGGCGGCGGCCGGGCGCAGACCCTGTTCAGCCTGACCGCCGCCGGCCGGCAGGCGCTGGCCACCTACGTCGCCCAGCTCAGCGCGCTGGTGCAGCTGAGCCGCCCCGGCCCCGCCGCCGCCACCGAGCCGCCCTTGGCGCTGAACCCCCTCGACCCCGCCCTGAAAGCCCAGTCATGATCCATTTCAGTTGCCGCGGCCTTTCGCGTGGCCGTTCCCACTGCCTTTCCCACTGTCTTTCCCACTTTCCCGCCCGCCTCCTCGCGCTGGGCGCCACGCTGCTGGGTCTGGCCGCCTGTAGCAGCGCGCCGCCCCAGCTGGCCGACCTGCCCCGCGGCGATTTCCGCCCGGTCCAGCGCTACCTCGAAACCCATATCCCGCAGCTGATGCAGAAGCACGACGTCGCCGGCCTCAGCATCGCCGTGGTGGATGACCAGCGGGTGCTCTGGGCCACCGGCTTCGGCCAGGCGGACGCGGCCACCGGGCGCCCGGCGGCAGCCGAAACCGTGTATCGGGTCGGATCGATTTCCAAGGTCTTCACCGCCACCGCCGCGCTGCAGCTGGTCGAACAGGGCAAGCTGTCGCTGGATCAGCCGCTGGAACAGCTGCTGCCCGGCTTTTCGCTGCGCTACCCGGACCCGGCAGCCGGCCTGCCGACGCTGCGCCAGGTGCTGTACCACCACGCCGGCCTGCCGCGGGACCGCTTGCAGGGCTTCATGACCCCGCAGCCCCGGCCCTACGCCGAACTGGTGACCGACTCCGGCACCGACCAGCTGATCGCGCCGCCGGGGCGGATGTTCAGCTATTCCAACATCGGCTTCAGTCTGGCCGGGCGGGCGCTGGAGCGGGCCAGCGGCGAGGATTTCAGCACGCTGCTGCAACGCCAGCTGCTGACGCCGCTGGGTATGCGCAGCGCGGAATTCGCCCCCGGCGCCAGCGCCACGCCGGACATGGCCCGCCCCCATGCCGGGCTGGCCCCGGCCAGCGAACTGCCCTTGCGCGACGTTCCCGCCGGGGGGCTCAACGCCAGCGTGCTCGACCTCGGCCGTTACCTGAGCATGCTGTTCGCCGACGGCCGCAGCGGCGACAAGGTCGTGCTGTCGCCGGCCAGCATCGCCGAAATGCAGCACCCGCAGAACGGCCCGGAAGCCAGCAGCCGCGACGAACAATTCGGCCTCGCCTGGTTCATCGGCGCCCTGCGCCAGCCGCGACTGGCTCCCGCCGGCCGCCTGCTGCAGCACGGCGGCGCCACCGTGCATTTCCACAGCCAGATCATGGCGCTGCCCGAAGCCCGGCTCGGGGTCGTGGTGCTGGCCAATTCCAGCACCGCCCGCGGCGTCGTCGATCACCTCGCCTACACCGCGCTGAGCCTGGCCTGGCAAAGCAAGACCGGCCGCCCCCTGGCCGAGAAGCCGCCGCTGCCGCCGTTGGCTGACACGGAACCGGGCGCGGCCCAGCGCGCCGCGCTGGTCGGGGATTACATGACTCCCCTTGGTCTGGCCCAGCTGCGCGAGCACAACGGCAGCCTGCGCGCCAAACTGGGCGATGACGAACTGCCGCTGCGCCTGCATCAGGACGGCAAGCTGCGGCTGCACTACGCACTGCTCGGCCTGTTCCCGGTCGATCTGGGCTTCATCGGCGACATCGGCCTGCAGCCGCAGACCGTGCTGGGCCACGCGGTGCTCACCGGCGACCTCTACGGCCGGGAGGTGCTGGTCGGCGGCCGTTTGCCCGACCCGGTCGATCTGGCCCCCTGGCGCGCCCACCTCGGCCGCTACCGGGTCACCAACGCGGGCGATGACCAGAGTTTCTTCGACCAGGTCGAGCTGCTGGAACAGGACGGCCGGCTGATCGTGGCGCTGAACCTGACGCTGGAAGGCAACCGGCGGGCGCTATTGCCGCTGCTGCCGGAAGGCCCGAACCGCGCCCGGCTGCCGGGCCTGCTGCCCGCCTATGGCGAAAGCCTGCGGCTCGACGCCGACGGCAGCGTCCATGTCAGCGGCTACCGGCTGGAGAAGGTCCAGCCATGATCCTCGCCGGGGCGTGCCGTTACGGGCTGAGTCGTGCAGAGGCACAGGCCGAACGACGGCTGGGCTTCAGCGTCGGGCTGGCCCTGGTGCTGCATCTGCTGCTGCTCGCCAACCTGCCCGGCCCCCGCCCCTGGTCCGCCCACAACCCCGGCCTGCGTCTGGAATTACGACCGCCGCCGCCCGCCGCCACGGCGCTGCCCCTGGAACCGCCGCTACGGGATGCCGCCCTCCCGCGCCACCCGGCCAACCCCATGGAACGCCCCGGCGAACCCCGGCCCGCCTCGGCCGCACCGCCCGCGACAACCCGAGCCGCGACCGAAGCCGCCCCCGGCCGCGACCTGAACCCGGCTCCCGAGCCGGCACGCCCGAATCTGGAGCAGGCCAGGGAACTGGCCCGCAATCTCGGTCGTCAGCTGGACCAGGAACGGCCGGGCAACGCGCTCCGTCTGGAATCGGCCACGGCGGGCCGCGCCGGCAGCGGCCTCGACCGCCCGGCGCTCCCCGCCGTCGCCCGGATTGCGCAGCGCCCCGGCGAACGCCGGGTCACGGTCTACGCCGACGGCACGATGCGGATCGACGACCCCTCAGGCCAATCCCGCTGCCTCCGCCCCCTGGCTCCCACCCCCAGCGTCGGCCCGCTGGAAATGCTCGCCATTCCAACCAACTGCCCGTAAGCGCAGCAGATCCAGCGCTCACCCCACTGGCAGCAAGGCAGCGGCCACGTTCCGGCCCGAACCCGCCGGCACGCCCCACTGCGATTGACGGCAACGCCCGCGCCCGGCACGCTCGCGGCCAAGCTGGCGCAATCGGGCAAACCCGCCCCCAGCACACCGCCTGAACCCCGGCCCACGCCGACCACGAATGCACACCATGACCGATACCCTGACCTGGACTGAAAACGACCAAAACCTGAGCGCCCGCTGGCGCTCCGAAGCCGGCAATCCGCCGCCGAAGCGGGTGGTCATCGCCGACGACACCACCAAGGCGGATGTCGCCTACCGGCTGGCCTGCGAAGGCACCGCCCTGCTCTGGCGCGGCGACTATCAGAACGCCCGCCAGCTGCTCCAGGCCCTCGGCCGCCGGCTGGACCGGAAGCCCGCCAAGACCGGCAGCACCGTCACCGAAGCCTTCCACCTCCACCGCCAGTCCCAGGCCCAGCGCGCCCGCATCCTCGGCATGCTGCTGATTCCGCTCGACGCCGATTACCGCAGCCCGCTGCGCCGCGCCCAGGACCTGCAGGCCGCCTGCCGCGAAGCCTGGGGCGAACCGGACGGCAGCGAAAACAACGTGGTCGCCCTGCGGGAAGCCCTGGGCCTGGTCGGCGCCCACGAATGGCGCAAGAAAGGCGTGCCCATCGCGGCCCTCGGCGCCAGCATCCACCCCCACTACGGCGTGTTCTCCCCCGTGCGCGGCGAATACCTGGACCTGGTGGCGAAAGCCCCGCTACCCGCCGCCGCCACCCACCCCGGCGCCCGCGCTTTCGACATCGGCACCGGCACCGGCGTCCTCGCCGCCCTACTCGCCCAGCGCGGCCTCAATGTCACCGCCACCGACAACGCCCCCCGCGCCCTCGCCTGCGCCCGCGACAACATCCAGCGCCTCAATCTCGCCGCGCAGGTCAGCATCGAGGAAACCAACCTCTTCCCCGCAGGCCAGGCGGAACTCATCGTCTGCAACCCGCCCTGGCTCCCCCCCCCCCCCACCACCCCCCGGG
>JBEBBF010000114.1:0-2925 GCA_041158545.1 Pseudomonadota bacterium
GCGCCCTGCCGCTGGTGCTGCGCCAGCAGGAGCTGGGCGAGGAAGCCCTGCCCGGCCTGCTGCTGCCGGTGCTGCCGCCGATGCGGACCGCCAAGGCCATCGTCGCCCCCACCAGCCTCAGCCTCGGCCCCGGCAGCGCCGTCATCACGCTGTCCGAAAAGAAAAACCTGCGGGTTTCCCAATTCCAGGCCACCAGCCTGGACGAGCAGACCCCCAGCGTCGCCATCCTGAGCGTCGCCCTCGACGACAGCCCCTGATCCCCTCACCCCTTCCCCCGGCCCGGACGCCCCGCCAGCCCCTGGCGGGCCGCCGCCGGTCATGACCATGTCTGCAGAAATCCTCGTCCTGTATTACAGCCAGCGCGGCTCGGTGCGCGCACTGGCCGAACGCATCGCCCGCGGCATTGAATCCATCCCCGGCGCCAGCGCCCGGCTGCGCACCGTCTCCAAGGTCAGCCCGGATCACCAGGCCAGCGCCCCGGCGATTCCGGACAAGGGCGCCCCCTATGTCGAAGCCGCCGACCTGGAAGAATGCTGCGCGCTGGCACTGGGCAGCCCCACCCGCTTCGGCAACATGGCGGCGCCGATGAAGTACTTCTGGGACGGCACCATCGCCGCCTGGCAGAACGGCAGCCTCACCGGCAAACCCGCCTGCGTGTTCACCTCCAGTGGCAGCCAGCATGGCGGCAACGAAGCCACACTGCTGAGCATGATGCTGCCGCTCCTGCACCACGGCATGCTCCTGATGGGGCTGCCCTACAGCGAACCGGCACTGAGCCACAGCCAGACCGGCGGCACGCCCTACGGCGCCAGCCATGTCTCCGGCGCCGACGGCAACCCGCTGCTCAGCGCCGACGAAAGCGCCCTCGCCTACGCCCAGGGACGGCGGCTGGCGCAACTTGCCCTGCAACTGAGAAAACCATGATCGCCCGACTGCAACTCGCCGCCAGCGCCATCCTGATCGCGCTGATCTTCCTCTGCCTGGGCTGGGAGCTCTGGTGGGCACCGCTAAAGCCCGGCGGCTCCTGGCTGGCGCTCAAGGCCGTATTCCTGCTGCTGCCGCTACGCGGCATCCTGCACGGTCGCCGCTACACCTATCAGTGGAGCTCCCTGTTCCTGTTGCTGTATCTGATGGAAGGCCTGGTCCGGGCGAGCAGTGACCAGGGCCTCAGCCAGCAGTTGGCGCTCGTGGAAACCCTGCTGAGCCTGATCCTCTTCGGTCTGGTCGTGACCTACTCCCGCCTGACCCGCCCCAGCCGCCTGGCCAACCTGAAACAGACCGCACCATGAGCAACGCCCTCCTGCCCCACCGCTCCGCCGCCGAACAGGCCCGCCTCGAAGCCCTGCTGCGCGACCTCTTCGAGCACCGCCTGCGTTTCAACACCGTGCTCGGCCTGCAGGTCAGCAGCTTTGCGCCGCCACAGCTGAGCTTTGACATGCGTCCAGAGTTGATCGGCCATTATCTGTACGGCCGGCTGCACGGCGGCGTCATCGCCACGGCGCTGGATACCGTCGGCGGCTTCGCGGTGACCCTGGCCATCGCCGAGAAATTCGGCAACGAAACCGCCGAACAGCTGGCCCACCGCTTCGGCCGGATCGGCACCATCGACCTGCGCACCGACTACCTGCACCAGGGCATCGGCAAGCGCTTCATTGCCAGCGGCGAAGTCACCCGCCTGGGCGGCCGGATTGCCTCGGTGCAGATGCGGCTGGCCAATGAAACCGGCCTGCTGATCGCCACCGGCAGCGCCGCGTACGTCGTCAGCTGAGGCGCTGCGCCCCATGCAAAACGGCGCCCGCGGGCGCCGTTTTGCATGAAACACACCGGGTGCTCAGACGTCGCCCTGGGCCTTGACCTTCTCCAGGCTGGAATGCAGCTTGTTCAGCGCGTTGAGGTAGGAGCGGGCGGAGGCGATGACGATATCGGTATCGGCGCCATTGCCATTGACGATGCGGCCGCCCTTGGCCAGCCGGACGGTGACTTCGCCCTGGGCATCGGTGCCGGTGGTGATGGCATTGACCGAATAGAGCAACTGCTCGGCACCGGAGCCGACGATTTGCTCGATGGCCTTGAAGGTGGCATCCACCGGGCCGCTGCCGCCGGAGGTTGCGGTCTTTTCAACGCCGCCCATCTGCAGGGTCACCCGCGACAGCGGCTTTTCCCCGGTTTCGGAGCAGACATGGGAATACACCAGCTTGTAGTACTCCTGTTCCGGCGCCACGACTTCGTCGGAAACCAGCGCCTGCAGGTCTTCGTCGAAAATTTCGTGCTTCTTGTCGGCCAGCTCCTTGAAGCGGGCAAAGGCCTGGTTGAGGGCTTCCTCGCCGGCCAGCTCGATGCCCAGCTCCTGCAGACGGGTCTTGAAGGCATTGCGCCCGGAGTGCTTGCCCAGCACCAGCTTGTTCTGCGTCCAGCCCACATCCTGGGCACGCATGATTTCGTAGGTTTCCCGGTGCTTCAGCACCCCATCCTGATGGATACCGGATTCGTGGGCGAAGGCGTTGGCGCCGACGATGGCCTTGTTCGGCTGCACCGGGTAGCCGGTGATCTGCGACACCAGCTTGGAGGCGGGAACGATCTGGCTGGGGTCGATCCGGGTGGACACCGGGAACAGGTCGCTGCGGGTCCGCACCGCCATCACCACTTCTTCCAGCGAGGCATTGCCGGCCCGCTCGCCCAGGCCGTTGATCGTGCATTCGACCTGGCGCGCCCCGGACAGCACCGCCGACAGGGAATTGGCCACGGCCATGCCCAAATCGTTGTGGCAGTGGGTGGACCACACCACCTGGTCCGAATTGGTGACGCGCTCGATCAGCACCTTGAAGCGGTTGCCCCACTCGGAGGGAATGCTGTAGCCGACGGTATCCGGCACATTGATGGTCTTGGCGCCGGCGGCGATCACCGCGTCGAACACCCGGACCAGAA
>JBEBBF010000115.1:0-8149 GCA_041158545.1 Pseudomonadota bacterium
CGCCAGGACTGGGCGGTCGGCGAATTCGCGCTGGCGGATTACCTGAACCAGCTGGCCGGCGATCTGCCGCTGGGCTACAAGCAGCGGCTGGCGATGGCCTGCGCGCTGATGCACCAGCCGGAAATCCTGTTCCTCGACGAGCCGACATCCGGCGTCGATCCCCTCGCCCGGCGGGAATTCTGGCAGCGGATCAACGCGCTGGCCCGCGCCGGCGTCACGGTGCTGGTCACCACCCATTTCATGGAAGAGGCGGAATACTGCGACCGGCTGGCGATCATGGCTGCCGGCCGCATCCTGGCGCTGGACGAGCCGGCGGCGATCAAGGCCGCCTGGCGCCGCCCGGATCAGCCGGACCCGAGCATGGAAGACGCCTTCATCGCGCTGGTCGAGGCGGCGCCAGCGCAGAAAGAGAGTGCATGATGCTGAACCGGATGCGCCTCGGCGGCCTGGTCCGCAAGGAATTCCTGCAGATCGTCCGCGACCCCAGCAGCATCGCGATTGCCTTCCTGATGCCCCTGTTCCTGCTGATCCTGTTCGGCTACGGCGTCTCGCTGGACGCGGAGCGGGTGCCGCTGGCGCTGGTCGCCGAAGCGCCATCCGCGGACAGCGCCGATTTCTTTTCCAGCCTCGGCGGCAGCACCTCGTTCGCCCCCCGCCACTTCCCCGGCCTGGGCGAGGCGGAACAGGCGCTGCAGCGGGGCGAGGTCAACGCCATCGTGCATCTGCGCGCCGATTTCAGCGCGGCGCTGCAACGGCCGGAGGGCGCCGCGATCCAGGTGATCGTCAATGGCGTCGATGCCAACACCGCCCGGCTGACCCTGGGTTATCTGGAAGGCGCCTGGGGCAACTGGCTGGCCCGCCGCGCCAGCGCCCACGGCCAGACGCTGACGGCGCCGGTCAAACTGGAACAGCGGGTATGGTTCAACAGCGAGGTCAAGAGCCGGAATTACCTGGTGCCGGGGCTGGTGGCGATCATCATGACGCTGATCGGCGCGCTGCTGACCGCGCTGGTGATGGCGCGGGAGTGGGAACGGGGAACGCTGGAGGCGCTGCTGGTGACGCCGGTGACGATGAGCGAGATCCTGCTGGGCAAGATCATTGCCTATTTCCTGCTCGGCACCGGCGGCATGCTGCTCAGCGTCGGCCTGGCGGTCTTCCTGTTCGCCGTGCCGCTGCGCGGCTCGTTCTGGCTGTTGTGCCTGTGCGCCTCGCTGTTCCTGCTGGCGGCGCTGGGGATGGGGCTGACGATCTCGACGCTGGCGCGCAACCAGTTCGTCGCCGGGCAAATCGCCATCCTCGCGACCTTCCTGCCGGCCTTCCTGCTCTCCGGCTTCATTTTCGACATCAACAGCATGCCCGGCGTGGTGCAGGGGGTGACCCACCTGATCGTCGCCCGTTACTTCGTCGCCATCGTCCAGACCCTGTTCCTGGCCGGCGACCTCTGGGCGGTGATCCTGCCCAATGCGCTGGCCCTGCTGCTGATGGCCGGGGTCTTCCTCGGCATCACCTGGCGCGGGTCGCGCAAACGTCTGGATTGAGGAGCCCGCCATGTTGATCCGTCTGCTCGCGCTGATCCGCAAGGAATTCCTGACCTTGTTGCAGGACCCGAAGAGCCGGATGGTGCTGATCGTGCCGCCGCTGATCCAGCTGCTGGTGTTCGGCTACGCCGCGACCTTCGACCTCAAGCACATCCCCTACGCGCTGTACAACGAGGATGGCGGCGCCGCGGCGCGGCAGCTGATCGCCAGTTTCGACGGTTCGCCCAGCTTCCAGCGGGTGGCGACCTTGCAGGCCGAACAGGAGATCGCGCCGCTGATCGACCGCCGGGCGGCGCTGGCGGTGATCCACCTCGGCCCGAATTTCAGCCGCGACCTGCTGAGCGGCCAAGGCGCGACGCTGCAGGTGATCGTCGATGGCCGTAATTCCAACACCGCACTGACGGCGCTGAACGACATCCGCGCCAACGTCGATCGCTTCAACCGCAACTGGCAGCAGGCGCGACAGCTACCCGTCGCCCCCGCCCGGCTCGAAAGCCGGGCCTGGTTCAACCCGAATCTGGAAAGCCGCTGGTTCTTCATCCCCGGCATCATCGGCATGCTGACGCTGGTGACGACGATGCTGGTGACGGCGCTGACCGTGGCGCGGGAGCGGGAACAGGGTACCTTCGACCAGTTGCTGGTGACGCCGCTGCGCCCCGGCGAGATCCTGCTCGGCAAGGCCCTGCCCGGTTTCCTGATCGGCATGCTGCAGGGCACGCTGATCCTTCTGCTGGCGACGCAATGGTTCCGGGTGCCGCTGCAGGGCAGCGTCCCGACGCTTTACCTGGGGCTGGCGCTGTTCCTGCTGTCAGGCGTGGGGATGGGCCTGCTGATTTCCTCGCTGGCGCTGACCCAGCAGCAGGGCCTGCTCGGCGCCTTCCTGTTCATGGTGCCGGCGGTGATCCTGTCGGGCTTTGCAACGCCCATCGCCAACATGCCGGCCTGGGTGCAGGGCATCACGCTGGCCGACCCGCTACGCTACTTCCTGATCGTGCTGCGCAAGGTTTTCCTGGAGGGCGCCGGATTCGGCCTGCTGTGGCCGCAGCTCTGGCCGATGGCCCTGATCGGCGCGCTGTCGCTGACCCTGGCCAGCGTGATGTTTCGCAGGCGGATGTACTGAGCCTACCAGACCACCCGCGCCCGCATGAAACGGGGCGCCCTGTGGGCGAGCAAAGTGAAATACAGCCAGGTGTAGGCCAGGCAATACACCAGTACGCCAAATTGCAGCCACAACGGCTTATCGACACAAATCACGCCAAAAACGGCAAGAAACGCACAGGATGGCCAGAAATAAAACACCACCCGGCTATTGCGTCGAATCACGCTGGAAGGCTGTTTGCAGCCCAGATGCCCCCGGATCAACCGGGAGTAGACCAGTTGATGCAGATGGGAACGATCAGGGTGTCCGGGATGCTGCTTGCGGATATAGCGTCGGCGGAAAATCGAAAACAGGGTTTCGTATACCGGGTAGATCATCAGCAGCAACGGGAACCAGATGGACACGCCAGGGTTGCGGGTCACCAGCAGGATGCACAACTCGGAAATCCACACCCCAAGCAGGTAAGCCCCGCCATCACCGAGGAAAATCTTGCCGCCCGGCCAGTTGAACACCAGAAAACCGACCAGCGCGCCGACCATCGCCAGCGCCGCAAACATCACGGCGAAATCCTGGTTGGCCAACGCGACGATAGCCAGGGCTGTCAGCACGATGATGCCGACACCGCTGGCCAGGCCGTTGTAGCCATCAATGATGTTGACGGCGTTGGTCGCCCCGGAAACGGCAAACGCCGTCAGCATGATCGCGAAGAAGGGGTGGAAATGCAGGGTCAGACCAAGAATGTCGAACTCAAGGACCGTGGCCCCCAGCATCACTGAAGCCAGCACTGCAGAAACCATGCTGAGCACCAGCCGGGTCATCACCGAAACCCGCTTGGTCATATCCTCGACCAGCCCCCCCATGAAGGCGGGAATGGACGCCAGCAGCAGCAAACCGAAGAAACGGGACTCTTCCACGTAACGTCCCTGCAGCAGGCCATAGACCAGCACGACCCCTGCAGCCAGCCCCAGGCCACCTATCCGCGCAGTGGGTACAACATGAAATTTTTGCGGCCCATCGTGGGTATCGTGGGTGAAGCGGCTATGAAAACGCTCGAACTTGATGATCAGAAAACAGATCGCCGCACTAATTAGAAACGCTGGCGTCACCGCAACAACCAGTAACTGCACCAGATCGAACTGTTCCCCCGCTGCTTTCTCAACCAGCATCGCTTCCCCAGATAACTTGGACCATTGGCAGGTTTGCCCAATGACTAAACGTCGAATTGTATCCGCCCACAAGCTGACAGGGAACGATTATGGGGATGTCGAAGCCAATTTTGCCCGGAAAAAATTAACAAGTTTCAACAGCTTATGACCATGCCATCGAAAATGGCATTGCCCGGATTTCAGCCCTCCCGCCAGACCCAGTGGATGCCGCGGCGTTCCACTTCTGCCTGGATCTCGGCCATGGCCGCGTCGACCCGCGCCGGGGCGCCTTCGACGCCCAGCTCCAGATGCCGCCGCTCCTGGCCGAGCAGTGAGGGCAGGGAAAACAGCCGCAGATCGGGGTAGGTCGCGACGATGTGTTCCATCAGGTCGAGCAGCGCGCTTTCGTAGGCCGTGGGGCCGGTCAGCAGGAAGGCTTTTTCCACCTTGGCCCCCGGCGCGAACAGCGGGGCGTAGAAGCAGTCCAGCACCCACTCCAGCATCGGATGCGCCATCTGCGGGAAGCCGGGCACGAAGTAATGTTCGCGCAGCATGAAGCCCGGAATCCGGTTGAAGGGATTCGGGATGATCGCCGCCCCCTGGGGAAAGGTGCCGAGCAGCAGCCGCTGCGGCGTGATGTCGTCGCCGAAGCGGACCCGGATCTCGGCTTCCGCGTCCGGATGCAAGGCCAGATCGACGCCCACCGCTTCCGCCATCGCCTGGCGGGTCAGGTCGTCCGGGGTATTGCCGATGCCGCCGCAGGAAAACACCACCTCCCCGGCTGCCAGCGTCCGGCGGAAGCGCGCCGCCAGCCGCGCCTGATCGTCGCCCAGATACTCGACCCAGGCCAAACGCAGGCCCCGCGCCGCCATCAACTCGGCGACCTTGGCGAAATGCTTGTCCTGACGCTTGCCCGACAAGATTTCGTCACCCACCACCACCAACCCGAAAACCCGCTCAGTCATTGCCATTCCCCATGCTGTTTACAGTGCTTCCAGCGTCACGACCGCCCCGCCCCGCAGGCGACGCAGCGCCTCCAGGCAGAAATGGATGTAGGCCAGCACCGACAGGGTCGGCACCAGCAGCCCGATCAGCGGCACATGCGCCAGCCCGGCCAGCACCAGCCCCAGCCAGAACAGTGGCCGCCCCTGCTGCGCACGGATTTCCTGCCATTCCGCCGGCGTCGCATGGTTGGCCAGCGCGTCATAGGCAAAGGTGCGGCGGTTGAACCCCGCCAGCAGCAGCATCGGCACCACGATGCCCAGCCCCGGCACCAGCCACAGCGGCAGGCAGAAAAGCCAGCTCAACACGAACACCAGCATCGCCCACAGGCTGTTGCCCAGCCCGGCCAGCCAGGCATCCTTGCCCATCAGCGCCAGCTCCGGGTAATCCCGCTCTGCCACCAGCCGCAGCAGCCAGGGCAGCACGAACACCGCCGCCAGCAGCGCCGTGGTCAGGTAAATCAGCGCAAACAGCACCATCCAGCCACCCAGATAAGCCAGCAGATGCGCCAGCCACACCGCGCCCCAGGCCGCCAGCCAGTTCAAGGGCGGCAAGGCCAGCATGTTGTCGGCGACGGTGCTCAGCCCCCACCAGGCCAGCACCAGCCACAACGCAAACGCCAGCAGCGCCGGCGCCAGCACCCAGCCCCAGACCCGCGTCTGCAGCAGACTGCGCATGCTGCGCCCCAGCGCCAGAATCACATCGGCCATCGCCGTTCCCTGTTGCATTCCGCTCTCCTTCGTTCAGCGTCCGGTCGCCGCCAGCGGCAGCGTCACCGTCAATCCTTGTCCATCGCGCCACAGGCCCAGCGTCACCCGCTCGCCGAGCCGCTTGCCATCGAGCAAACGCTCCAGATCCCCCGGCAGCCGGATCGGCTGGCCGTCCAGGCTCTGCACCACGTCGCCGGGGATGATGGTGCCGTTGCCGCTCAAGCGCGTCCCGCGCAAACCCGCGTTCGCCGCCGGGCTCCCCGGCTCCACCTGCTGGATCACCAGGCCGGACACCCCCAACTGCCGGGAAACCACCTCGCTCAGGCGGTCCAGCACCACGAAACCCAGGCTGGGCCGGCGATAGGCCCCGAAGGCGATCAACTCCGGCACCACCCGGTTCACCGTATCCGCCGGCACCGCAAAGCCGATCCCGGCGCTGGCCCCGGACGGGCTGAAGATCGCGGTATTCACGCCGATCAGCCGCCCGGCGCTATCGAGCAGCGGCCCGCCGGAATTCCCCGGATTGATCGACGCATCGGTCTGGATCAGATGATGAATCTGGCCGCCATCGTCGTTGTCGATCGAGCGATCCAGCGCCGAAATCACCCCGGTGGTCAGGCTGTGGTCGAGGCCGAAAGGATTGCCGATGGCCATCACCCGCTGCCCGACCAGCAAATCGCCGCTGCTGCCCAGCGGCAACGCCTGCGGCTTGCGCTCCGGCACGCTGATCTTCAGCACCGCCAGATCATGGGCCGGACTCGCCCCGACCAGGGTCGCCTCGAAAGTCCGCTGATCCGACAAGCGCACCTGCGCCACCCTGGCCCCGGCGACCACATGGAAATTGGTCACCACATGACCCTGCTCGTCCCAGACGAAACCGGAGCCGGTCCCCCGCGGCACCGCCATCACATTCATCGTCCAGAGGTTCACCACCTTGTCCAGCGTCGTGATGTACACCACCGCCGGGCTGCTGCGCCGGAAGATTTCGATGGTCGAACGCTCGTCCGCCGCCAGCTCGCCCCGGGGCTGCACGCTGCGCGGCTGCACCTTCCCCGCCGCCCACGCCCCCGGCAGCGCCAGCAGCAGCATCAATACAGCCAGAGCCCGTCGTCGCATCGCCCACCTCCTGTCGTCAAGGAGGCGGGGATTGTAGTGCCAGCGCCGACGGCGCGGCAGGCCCCGCGCTACAAGCCGTACTTCCGCACCTTGTCGTGCAGCGTGGCCTTGGGGGTTTGCAGCCGTTCCGCGGCGCGGGTCAGGTTGCCGTCGCACTGGCGCAGGCTTTCCTCGATCAGCCGGCGTTCGAAGGCCTCGACGGCGCGGGCCAGGGGCTGCGGGCCGGCGGGCGACATCGGGGCGCGGGCGCCGGTCAGGTCGTGGCGCAGGCCGAGGGCGTAGCGCTCGGCGGCGTTGCGCAGTTCGCGGACATTGCCCGGCCAGTCGTGGGCCAGCAATTCGCGCAGCAGCCCGGTTTCGAGCGCAGGCACGTCCCGCTGATGGCGGGCGGCGGCCAGGCTGAGGAAATGCTCGAACAGCAGCGGCACATCCTCGCGCCGCTCGCGCAGCGGCGGCAGCGTGATGCTGACCACGTTGAGCCGGTAGTAGAAATCGGCGCGGAAACGGCCGGCGTCGGCCAGCCGGTGCAGGTCTTCCTTGCTGGCGGCGACGACCCGGCACTGGATCGGGATCGGCGTATTCGACCCCAGCCGCTCTATGCAGCGCTCCTGCAACACCCGCAGCAGCTTGATCTGCATGCCCAGCGGCATGCTTTCGATCTCGTCGAGGAACAGCGTGCCGCCGTCGGCGTGCTCCAGCTTGCCGATCCGCCGCTTGCCGGCGCCGGTGAACGCCCCCGCTTCATGGCCGAACAATTCGTTTTCGAACAGGGTTTCCGGCAGGCCGCCGCAGTTGAGCGGCACGAAATGCCGGTGCTGGCGTGGCGAGTAATCGTGCAGACAGCGCGCCACCAGCTCCTTGCCGCAACCGGTTTCGCCGTAGATCAGCACATCGGCGTCGGTCGCCGCGACGTCCAGCACCAGCCGGCGCAAGTGCACCATCGCCGGCGACCGCCCGATCAGCCGCTGTTCGATGCTGTCCCGTCCGGCCAGTTGCCGGCGCAGCGCCTGGACTTCCCGGGTCAGCCGCCGCTTGTCCAGCGCCCGCTGCACCACATCCACCAGCTGCTCCGGCGCGAAGGGTTTTTCCAGGAAATCGTAGGCGCCGTCCTTCATCGCCTGCACCGCCATGCTGATGTCGCCATGGCCGGTGATCAGCACCACCGGCAGGCTGTCGTCCAGCGCCCGCAACTCCCGCTGCAGCGTCAGCCCGTCCTTGCCCGGCAGCCGGACATCGCTGACGACGATGCCGGGAAAATCGGCGCCGACATGGGTCCGCGCCTGCTCCGCCGACTCGAAGGCGATGCAATCCAGCCCCTCCAGTTGCAGCGCCTGCTCGCACCCCAGGCGCACCGCCGGATCGTCCTCCACCAGCACCACGCTCAAGCTTTCCCGCATCCCGTCCTCCTTGCCGTTCTCATTGCCCCGCCGCGGGCAGGTCCAGCGTGAACACCGCGCCGCCACCCTCCCGGTTCGCACCGGACAGGCTGCCCCCGAAATCCCGGATGATGTCGGCGGAAATCACCAGGCCCAGCCCCAG
>JBEBBF010000116.1:0-5195 GCA_041158545.1 Pseudomonadota bacterium
AACAGGGAAGTGGTTTTGCTCATGATGGGTCTCCGTTGAGGTCAGGTTTGTTCCGGGCGGGTCAATCCCGTCCCGGTTGCCAGGAACGACAGGCCTGTTGCAGGAAACGGAATTGCCGGGCCGCCCGGCGGCAGCCGGGGCAGTAGCTCAGATGCAGCCACAGGGCCAGCCGTTGCCCGATGCCCAGCAGCGCATCGAGTTGGCGTGAGGCCAGGCGGGTCGCGTGTTTGCAAGTGATCATGGTGATCCTCCGTTTCCGGCGGTAAATCCGCCGTTCCTGACCATTAGACGAAGCAGCGGCAAAATCCTTACAGTCCCGCAGCTAGAATTTGAAAAATATTTTTCGAGCCACCCATGTCCGAACTCCACGACCCCGAATTCCTGCAGCAACTGCGCCGCGACATGCTGCGTTTTGCCGAACTGCAACTCCGCGACCGGGCCACCGCCGAAGACGCGGTGCAGGAGGCGCTGACCGCGGCGCTGGCCAACCAGGCGCAGTTTGCCTCCCGCGCCGCGTTGCGGACCTGGATGCTGACGATCCTGCGCAACAAGATCATCGACAGCTTCCGTCAGCGCAGCCGCCGGGAAACCGTGGAAGTTGCGACGGTGGAGCAGGAAATCGACGAATTCTTCGACGAAAGGGAACACTGGGACGAGGACACCCGCCCGGTGGCCTGGGGCGACCCGGAGGCCTCGCTGAACGCCCGCCGCTTCTGGGAGATGTTCGAAGCCTGTCTTTACCGCCTGCCGGAAACGCCGGCGCGGGTGTTCCTGATGCGGGAAGTGGTCGGCTGCGACACCGGGGAAATCTGCACCCAGCTGGAAATCACCGACAAGCACTGCTGGGTGCTGCTGCACCGCGCCCGCCTGGGCCTGCGCGCCTGCCTCGGCCACCAGTGGTTTGGCGAGGGCCAGGGGTAATCAGAGCGGGAAGCAGGTGTAGCTGCCGCGGATGCCGACACAGTGCATCGGCGGCTGCAGGGCGCGCAGTTGCTGGGTCTCCCGCTGGCTCAGTTGCAGGATGCACTGCCGCCAGGGGTCGCTGTCTTCGGCAAAGCCCAGGTCGCGGCAGGCGGGGCCGAAGATGCGGATCCGCTGCTGCATCTCCTGCCGGGCCTGTTCGGCCCGCTGCTCCGGCGTGGCGCAGGCGGCCAGCAGCGTGGCGAGCAGCAACATTGCGTAGAAACGTGTCCGCATTTCAGCCTTCCCCGCTGCCCAGCAGCTTCAGCCCGACGATCCCGGTGACGATCAGGCCGATGCAGAGCAGCCGGGCGAGGTCGCGGGGTTCGTCGAACAGGTAAAGGCCGCACAGCACGGTGCCGATGACGCCGATCCCGGTCCACACCGCGTAGGCGGTGCCGAGGGGCAGTGCCTTCAGCGAGGCGCCGAGCAGCACCACCGAAGCGACCATCGCCAGCAGCGTCAAGGCGCTGGGCAGCAGCCGGGTGAAGCCGTCGGTGTATTTCAGACCGACCGCCCAGGCGACCTCGCAGAGGCCGGCCAGCCCGACAAGCGCCCAGGCGAGGCCCTGGCTCATGCCCGGCTGGCGGCGAACCAGGCGGCGGCGGCGCCGACGGTGGCGTCGATGTCCGCTTCGGTGTGGGCCGCGGAGACAAAGCCGGCTTCGAACGCGGACGGGGCGAAGTAATGGCCGTCGTCGAGCATCGCGTGGAAGAAGCGGTTGAAGGCTTCCTTGTCGCAGGCCAGCACCGCGTCGTAGGTCTGCGGGCAGGTCGGCGCGAAGTAGAGGCCGAACATGCCGCCAACGTGCTGGGCGGAGAAGGTGATGCCCTGGGCGCGGGCGGCGGCTTCCATGCCCTGGCACAACCGGGCGGTCAGCGCCGTCAGCCGCTCGTAAAAGCCGGGGGCCTGGATCAGCTGCAGCTGCGCCAGCCCGGCGGCCACGGCGACCGGGTTGCCGGAAAGGGTGCCGGCCTGATAGACCGGGCCGAGCGGCGCGATCTTTTCCATGATTTCCCGCTTGCCGCCAAAGGCGCCCAGCGGCATGCCGCCGCCGATGACCTTGCCGAACGTGGAGAGGTCGGGGGTGATGCCGTAGAGGCCCTGGGCGCTCTGCAGGCCGACCCGGAAGCCGGTCATCACTTCGTCGAAAATCAGCACGGCGCCGTGGCGGGCGGTGAGTTCGCGCATCGCCTTGAGGAATTCCGGCTGCGGCGCGATCAGGTTCATGTTGCCGACCACCGGCTCGACGATCACCGCGGCGATCTTGTCGCCGTGCTCGGCGAAGGCGTCGACCAGCTGCTGGGCGTCGTTATAGGCCAGCACCAGGGTGTGCTTGGCCAGGTCGGCCGGGACGCCGCCGGAGGAGGGATTGCCGAAGGTCAGCAGCCCGGAGCCGGCCTTGACCAGCAGGCTGTCGGAGTGGCCGTGGTAGCAGCCTTCGAACTTGATCAGCAGGTCGCGCCCGGTGTAGCCGCGGGCCAGGCGAATCGCGCTCATCGTCGCTTCGGTACCGGAGGAGACCAGCCGGACCATGTCCATCGACGGCACCAGGTCGCACAGCTGGTCAGCCAGGTCCACTTCCCGCTCGGTCGGGGCGCCGAAGGAGAGGCCATCGACCACCGCGGCCTGCACCGCAGCGATCACCGCCGGGTGGGCGTGGCCGGCGATCATCGGGCCCCAGGAGCCGACGTAGTCCAGATACCAGCGGCCATCGACGTCGCGGACCCGGGCGCCCTCGCCCTTGTCGAAGAAGCGCGGCGTGCCGCCCACCGAGCGGAAGGCCCGGACCGGCGAATTGACGCCGCCGGGGATGTGGCGCTGGGCGCGGGCGAAGAGTTCCTGATTGCGAGATCTCATGGTGCGGATTCCTGGAATAAGGATTGAAAGGCAGCCGCCCGACCACAGGGGTCGGCAGCGGCGAACAGATCGGTGATGACGGCCAGCAGGTCGGCGCCGGCGGCGATGACGGGCGGCGCGTTGTCGAGGGTGATGCCGCCAATCGCGCAGACCGGCAGCCCCAGTTGCCGGGCGCGGCCCAGCAAGTCCAGCGGCGCCCTGGCGGCGGCCGGCTTGGTCGGCGAACTAT
The DNA here is from genome assembly GCA_041158545.1 of Pseudomonadota bacterium. Taxonomy (GTDB): domain Bacteria; phylum Pseudomonadota; class Gammaproteobacteria; order Burkholderiales; family Rhodocyclaceae; genus JBEBBF01. Next base: position 3,050 of record JBEBBF010000116.1, read on the forward strand.
GGACGGCGCCAAAGGCGAGGTAGTCGGCACCGGCCGCCGCGGCGGCGACGGCCCGGTCCCATTCGTTGTAACACGAAGCACCGAGGATGGCCCCGGCGCCAAGGCGGGCGCGGGCAGCGGCGATATCGCCATCGTCCCGGCCGAGATGCACCCCGGCGGCGCCGACCGCCAGCGCCAGCTCGACATCGTCGTTGATCAGCAGCGCCGCGCCGTACTGGCGACAGAGCGCGGCCAGGGCCTGGGCCCGTTCGCGCTTTTGCGCGGGCGTCGCGCCCTTGTCCCGGTATTGCAGCCAGCGACAGCCTCCCTGCAGCACCGCGGCGACAATTTCCAGCGGCACGGCGTCCGGCGTCACGGCGTAAAGGCCGCGGCGGCGGGGCAACGAGGAATCGACGGGGAGTGGCACCTTGGGCTCAGCGGGTTTCGGTGGCGGCGGGCGTGTCGACGGCGGGTTCGCCGTCGCTGGCGTCAGTCGCGGTTTCGGCGTCATCCTCTTCCGGTCGCCCCCAGAACAGCCGGTCGGGGATGAACTGGCCCATGCCGGGGCGGAAGCCGGCGGCCAGGGTGCGCCAGGTGTATTCCTGGGCTTCGCGTACCGCGTCCTCGATGCCGGCACCGGCGGCGAGCCGGCCGGCAATCGCCGAGGCCAGCGTGCAGCCGGAGCCGTGGTAGCTGCCGGGAAGGCGATCCCAGACGTCGCGCTGCAGCACGCCGTCGGGGCCGTAGAGGGTGTTGCAGACCTGCGGGGTGTTTTCGTGGGTGCCGGTGATCAGCACATATTGGCACCCGGCCTCCAGCAATTGGCTGGCGCAGTCGGCCAGCGCCGGTTCCGGCGCGTCGTCGGCTTCGGACTCGCCCGGCTCGACGGCGGGCGGCGGCAGTGTTTCCCCGTCCTCATCGACTTCTTCCAGCACCGATTCGCCTTCGGCCTGCAGCAGCCGGCGGGCTTCCAGACTGTTGGGCGTCAGCACCGTGGTCTGCGGCAGCAGCATTTCCCGCATCGCCGTCAGCATGTCCTCGCCGGAAAATTCGTCGCCGCGCCCGGAGGCCAGCACCGGATCGAAAACCAGCGGGATCTCCGGATAATCGGCGACGATCTCGGCCACCACCAGCACGTTCTCGACACTGCCCAGCACGCCCAGCTTGAAGGCGGCGACCGGCATGTCCTCAAGCAGGGCTCGGGCCTGCTGCTCGACCAGCTCGGCATCGACGGGGTGCAGGCTCTCCACGCCGACGGTGTCCTGCACGGTCAGCGCGGTGATGACAGTCAGCGGATGACAGCCCAGACTGGCCAGCGTCAGGATGTCGGCCTGGATGCCGGCGCCGGAGGAAGGATCGCTGGCGGCAAAGACCAGCACCAGCGGCGGAGTGGGGGCGGGGGGGTGATTCGGGCTTGCGCTCATGGGCTGCTTCAGCGGCAGGCCGGGTGGCAGTCCGCAGGTCGATTGGGTAAGATTTTCCGGATTTTAACCGAAAGCCCCCGGCTTCATCGCCGGCCCCGCCTTCCCGCACTCTGGACCGACGCCCCCCATCGTCTCCCGAACCGGGGACTTCACCCCCGCGTAAAGCCGCAAGGATTGAAAATTTGGCCATGGTCGAAACTATGTGCATTCGTTATAGTATTGTTCCCTGCCGCTCATGGGCAGCCGGCGACCGATGGTTCGCGGCGAGCAGGATCAAGGAGAAAGGAATTGGCTGATACGGCGAATCTGCGTGGCGTCAAGGTGATGGTCATTGACGACAGCAATACTATCCGGCGTAGCGCGGAGATTTTTCTGGTGCAAGCCGGGTGCCAGGTGCTACTGGCGGAAGACGGCTTCGACGCGCTGGCCAAGATCGCCGACCATCAGCCCGATGTCATTTTTTGCGACATCATGATGCCGCGGCTGGATGGCTACCAGACCTGCGCACTGATCAAGAAGAACGCCCGTTTTTGTTCCACCCCGGTGATCATGCTGTCGTCCAAGGACGGCCTGTTTGACCGCGCCCGTGGCCGCATGGTCGGTTCCGACGAATACCTGACCAAGCCCTTCACCAAAGACAGCCTTCTAAAAACGGTGGCCACCCACGCCGGGCGAGCCACCCCATAAATATCACCAAAGGAGCGCAGATGCCCATCAAGAAGATCCTCATCGTCGATGACTCC
>JBEBBF010000117.1:0-4941 GCA_041158545.1 Pseudomonadota bacterium
GCCAATGGCCGGATTCTTGCCGGCAGCGTTCGCCTCGATGGTGCGGAATTGCTCGATCTGCCGGAAGCGGCGATGCGGGCGGTGCGCGGTGGCCGGATGGCGATGATTTTCCAGGAGCCGGCGACCAGCCTGAATCCGGTGCTGAGCGTCGGCCAGCAGATTGGTGAAATGCTGACGCAGCACACCGATTTGCGGGGCGAGGCGGCGACGGAACGGATGCTGCAGCTGCTGCGCCAGGTCGGCATCGCCGATCCGGAGCGGCGGCTGGGCGAATATCCCTTCCAGCTGTCCGGCGGCATGAAGCAGCGGGTGATGATCGCCATGGCCCTGGCGGCGGAGCCGGCGCTGTTGATCGCCGACGAGCCGACCACGGCCCTCGATGTCACGGTGCAGGCGCAGATTCTTGATCTCTTGTCGGAGTTGCAGGCGGAACGGGACATGGGGATGTTGCTGATCACCCATGACCTGGGCGTGGTGGCGCGGATGGCGCAGCGGGTGGGGGTGATGTACGCCGGCGAGCTGGTCGAGGAAGCCGGGCGGGCGGTGTTCTTCAGCGCGCCGCAGCATCCCTATACCCAGGCCCTGTTTGCCGCGTTGCCGGAAATGTCCCGCCGCGGCCGGCAACTGGCGGCCCTGGAGGGCCAGGTGCCGCCCTTGGGGCAGATGCCCGCCGGTTGCCGGTTTGCCCCCCGCTGTCCGCAACGCATGCCGCAATGCGAGCAGGAGTCGCCGCCGTGGCGGGAAGTGACGCCGGGCCATCGGCTGCGTTGCCACTGGCAGGGCGGGGCGGCGGTCGTCGCGCCGGTGTCTGCGACGGCCAGCGAAGCGACTACCCCGGCGCCGCTGTTGCGGGTCGAACAGTTGCAGGTGCATTTCCCGATCCGGCGTGGCCTGTTGCAACGTCAGGTCGGCGCGGTCCGGGCGGTGGATGGGGTCAGCCTGACGTTGGCCGCCGGCCGCACCCTGGCGCTGGTCGGCGAATCCGGTTGTGGCAAGACCACCGTTGGCAAGGCGATCCTGCAATTGCAGCGCCCCAGCGCTGGCCAGGTGCATCTGGCCGGGCAGCCGCTGGTTGGCCTGAGCGCGGCGGCATTGCGGCCCTTGCGGCGGCAGATGCAGATGGTGTTCCAGGACCCGTTCGCCTCGCTGAACCCGCGGATGCGGGTCGGCGAAATCATCGCCGAGGGGATGCAGGCCCTGGGCCGTGACACGCCGGAAACGACGGCCGTCGCCGCGCTGCTGCAGCAAGTCGGGCTGCCCGCCGAGGCGATGGCCCGTTACCCCCACGAGTTTTCCGGCGGGCAAAGGCAGCGGATTGCCATCGCCCGGGCGCTGGCGGTGGCGCCGCAACTGATCATCTGCGACGAGCCGACGTCGGCGCTGGATGTCTCGGTGCAGGCGCAGGTGCTGAACCTGTTGCGGCAGCTGCAGCAGGATCTCGGCGTGGCTTACCTGTTCATCACCCACAATTTCGCCGTGGTCGATTACCTTGCCCACGACGTCGCGGTGATGTACCTCGGGCGGATCGTCGAATCCGGTCCGGCGGAGCGGGTGTTGCGCCAGCCGCAGCACCCTTACACCCAGGCGCTGCTGTCGGCGGTGCCCGAACCGAAGCTGGAGACGCGACGGCGGCTGATCCGCCTGGCCGGGGAAACCCCGTCGCCGGCACAGCCGCCCGCCGGCTGTCACTTCCATCCCCGTTGCGCCCAGGCCATGCCGCAGTGCCGTCAGGTCTATCCGCAGCGCACCGACCTGGGGGGTGGGCATCAAGTTCATTGTCATCTTCTGGCAAAAGATTCCCGGAACTCGGGTTCAAGTAGCGATTTTTCGCCGGAAATTCACCGCTTCTAGCTGCTGACAACTGCTTTCAAGCCTCGTAAGCTTGGCGTTGCACGAAGCGGGGAGTAGTGAATGACGAAAATGCTGAACTGGCGGTTCTGGTGGCCGAAGACCTTGCGCCTGAAACTGATGTTGATGATGGTGCCGGTGGTCAGCCTGTCGATCATCACCGCTGGTTATGTGCTGACTCTCTCCGGCAAGGACGCCATCCTTCAGGAAAAACGGGCGCACCTGTACGGGGTGACCCGCCTGCTGCTGAACCATCTGGAGTCCGGGGGCGGCTATCAGCAACTGCAGCGTTCGTACAAAGGTGATCCCGCTGACCGCAACGCCCGGATTGCCTTTTTCAACCAGCAACTGGCGACTTATACCGAACAGGTCGCGCAATCCTTCCCCGGCGTCGGTGTGGGCTATTACCACCGGGAAATCGACACCATCCTGACTTATGGCCCGGTTGCCGAAAACGGCAGCAAGGTCGGCGTTGCCATCGGTGCGACTCACCCTGGTCGCCGGGTTATGGCCAGCGGCGTTCCCGCGGTCGAAAGTGGTCTGCAGGTCCGTGGCTACATCATGAATGCGATGACGCCGATCAGCGAGCGGGGCCAGGTGGTCGGCTATATCTGGGCCAACGAATTGCTCGACGACATCGAGCGGCAGGTGGCGGTGATGCAGGCGACGGTCTATGCGCTGACCTGTCTGGCGCTGTTGTTTTCCCTGGGCGTGATCTATTTCTTCATCAACCGCCTGACCCGGGACGTGGTGGTGATCAAGGACGGCCTCGACCGGATGAGCAAGGATCTGGGGCAGAAGATCGTGCCCTTGAAGGGCGAGACCGGGGAAATCGCCGATGCGATCAACGCGATGGCCACCTCGCTGCAGGCGGCCCGGGAGCGGGAACGGGCAGCGGCGGACGCGGCGCTGCGGCAGAGTGAGGAAACCCTGCGTACCGCCATCGAGGCCATCGACGAGGCTTTTGTCCTCTATGACTCGGAAGACCGGCTGGTCTATTGCAACGAGAAGTACCGGGAAATCCACCGCAATGCCGCCGACATGATCGTGCCGGGGCGGACCTTTGCCGAAATCGCCCGCGGTTTTGCCGAGCGGGGCCAGTATCCGGCGGCCATCGGGAATATCGATGCCTGGCTGGCGGAGCGGGTCAGGCTGCATCGCAGCGGCCAGAGTGCCTACGAACAGCAAACCGAGGACGGGCGCTGGTTGCGCATCGTGGACCGCAAGACTTCCTCGGGACACATCGTCGGCTTCCGCGTGGATATCACCGACCTGAAGCAGGCCAGCGAGGCGGCGGAGGCGGCGAACCGGGTCAAGGGCGACTTCCTGGCCAACATGAGCCACGAAATCCGCACGCCGATGAACGGGGTGCTGGGCATGACCGAGTTGCTGCTGACCACGGAGCTGGACGAGGAGCAGCGGGAATTCGCCGAAACGGTGCGCAACAGTGCCCAGGCGCTGCTGGGGCTGATCAACGACATCCTCGACTTCTCGAAGATCGAGGCCGGCAAGCTGGACATCGAAATCATCGACTTCGACATGCGGCTGCTGGTCAACGAAGTCGGCGACATGCTGGCCCTGCGCGCCGAGGAAAAGCATCTGGAACTGACCTGTCTGGTCGAACCGACGGTGCCGGCCCTGCTGCGTGGCGACCCCGGCCGGCTGCGTCAGGTGCTGATCAATCTGGTCGGCAATGCGGTGAAGTTCACCCAGAAGGGCGAAGTGGCGCTGAGTGTGCGGTTGCTGGCGGAAGAATCCGGGCGGGTGCTGCTGCTGATCGAAGTCCGCGATACCGGCATCGGCATTCCGGAAGACAAGCTGCGGCTGCTGTTCTCCCCCTTCACGCAGGCCGACACTTCGACCACCCGCCAGTTCGGCGGTACCGGTCTGGGTCTGTCGATTGCCAAGAAGCTGGTCGAGTTGATGGGGGGCGGCATCGGCGTCGATAGCGTCGAAGGCCAGGGTTCCACCTTCTGGCTGGAAATTCCCTTCAGCATCCAGGATCTGGATCAGTCGGTCGCCGGCGAGCCGCGGCAGACCGCGCTGACCGGGCGGCGCATTCTGGTGGTCGATGACAATGCGACCAACCGCCGGCTGCTCGACATGCTGCTGCGCGACTGGCAATGCGAGGTGCTGAGCGCCGAGGGCGGTGTCCCGGCGCTGGCCTTGCTGCGGGACGAATACGCGGCGGGGCGTCAGGTCGATGCGGCGCTGATCGACCTGCAGATGCCGGATATGGATGGCGAGCAGCTGGGGCAGGCGATCAAGGCCGATCCGCAGCTGGCGCCGATTGCGCTGGTGCTGCTGACTTCCGTGGCGATGCGCGGCGATGGCGAACGCCTGGGCCAGGCCGGTTTTGCCGCCTATCTCAGCAAGCCGCTGAAGGACAAACTGCTGCGCAACTGCCTGCAGACCCTGTTCGGCCAGCCGGCGGAATCCGGTCGCCAGCCGCTGATCACCCGCCACACCCTCGCCGAGCAGGCCCGTTACGCCAATATCCTGCTGGTCGAGGACAACGAGACCAACCAGAAACTGGCGATGACCTTGCTGCGCAAGCAGGGGCATCGGGTCGATGTCGCCGATCACGGCGGCGTGGCGCTGCAATTGCTGGCGCAAAAGCATTACGACATGGTGTTCATGGACTGCCGGATGCCGGTGATGGACGGTTTTGCCGCGACCCGCGCCATCCGCGCCGGCGAGCAGGGCGTGCTCGACCCGGCGGTGCCGATCATTGCGATGACGGCGAACGCGATGGAAGGCGACCGGGAAAGCGTGCTGCAGGCCGGCATGGATGATTACCTCAGCAAGCCGATCAACCCCCGGCAGCTGGGCGAGATGGTCCAGAACTGGCTGCATGGCGGCGGTTCGCCCTTGCCCCTGTCCGACGAGGCCGGCCGCGAGCAGGCCGCCAGGGAGGACGGCGCGGCGCTGTTCGATCCGGACAGCATGCGCGAGCAGCTGGGGGACGAGGAAATCGTGGTCGCGATCCTGCAGGACGTGGTGAACAGCATCGACGTTGAAGTCCGGACCCTGCGGCGGGCGCTGCTGGATCAGGATGCCGAAGCCGCGGGCCGGGCGGCGCACACGATGAAG
>JBEBBF010000118.1:0-4062 GCA_041158545.1 Pseudomonadota bacterium
CCAGTGTCTGCGGAGTAGCGCCCATCCAGCGGCGCGACGAGGCTTACAACTCGGTGAAGCGCTCCGTCGCGGGCAGCCGGGGATAAAACCTCCGGCCGCGTTCAGCATCGCCAGCCCTTCCGACCTCGGGAAGGGTCCGTCGGAGGTTTCCTGTTTGCGTTTGGATTCAGGCCGCTCGCTGGTGATAGCGAGACCCCTGCGTTCGGCCGCCCTAGTCGTAGGCTGATGCGCGCACGTCCTGGATGTAGATGTCGCTTTCCTCATGCAATGGCCCGATCAGGCGCGCGAAGCCGGCGAAGGTTTCGGCGATGTACTGCGCCTTTTCGTCCCTGGTTTTGGTTTCGTCGGTGCTCTTGATGTCGAAATAGACGCTGTTCATGCCGAGTTCGGCCAGTGTTTTGCCGGCGATCAGTCAGCTTCCCGGCGCCACGGTGTCGATGACGATGGCCGTCACTGCGCGCTGCTTCTTCAGGATGCGCTCGGTAGCTTCGGTGTCGGGCTCAAGCTCTATCGGGCGTCGGCAAGGCAGTCCGATGCGGTGAATCGCTTGGCAGATAGTGGGGTCGATGCCATTGCGGACCTGGGGTGAGCGTGCGGAGGGGCTAGGTCACGCGCTCTGAACCGAAAAGCTGAATCCGAGCCTCCACAAACGAAGCCTTGCCGGACGGCGCGAGGCGCAGATGACCCAGCTGTAAAGCGTTTGATCGGGCTGGAAGGCTGGGCTGAAGGACAGGGGGAGGGCGTCTGGCGGTCATCGCTAACGTCTTGTCGGACCGGGCATTTTTCCTCTTTCACGATGTTCTTTTGTCTTCCGCTGTGCGTGTGGAAAACAATTTTTCATGCCCCCGCCCTTGAAATCCAGCGACCCCGTACCTATTATTAGCACTCGACGGGGGTGAGTGCTAACAGCGCGAAGCGCCAGCATCGCTGTCCCGCCCGGCTTTGCCGGACCATTTCATGTTTGACAGCTAGTTTTTGAGAGAGGAATCAGCAAGATGAAAATTCGTCCTTTGCACGACCGCGTGATCGTCAAGCGTCTGGAAGAAGAACGTAAGACCGCTTCCGGCATCGTGATCCCCGATGCTGCGACCGAAAAGCCGGATCAGGGTGAAATCCTGGCCGTCGGCCCCGGCAAGCGTGACGAAAACGGCAAGCCGGTTGCCCTGGACGTCAAGGTGGGCGACCGCGTGCTGTTCGGCAAGTACGCCGGCCAGAGCGTCAAGGTGGATGGCCAGGAACTGCTGGTCATGCGCGAAGAAGACATCATGGGTGTGGTCGAGGCCTGAGCGGCTTCCCGCAGTTTCCAGTCCGTCAATATTGATTGAATGCAGCGCAGCCTTTCGCTGCGCCACAAGTTTCAGGAGTAAAGAATGCCCGCAAAGCAAGTTCTGTTCGGTGATGACGCCCGTGCCAAGATCGTCAATGGCGTCAATGTTCTGGCCAACGCCGTCAAGGTAACCCTGGGTCCCAAGGGCCGTAACGTGGTTCTGGACCGTTCCTTCGGTGCTCCGACCGTGACCAAGGACGGTGTGTCCGTGGCCAAGGAAATCGAGCTGAAGGACAAGTTCGAAAACATGGGTGCGCAGCTGGTCAAGGAAGTGGCTTCCAAGACCTCCGACAACGCCGGTGACGGCACCACCACCGCCACCGTGCTGGCACAAGCCATCGTTCGCGAAGGCTTCAAGTTCGTTGCTGCCGGTTACAACCCGGCCGATCTGAAGCGCGGTATCGACAAGGCCGTGACCGCCATCGTGGGCGAAGTGAAGAACATCGCCAAGCCGACCACCACCAGCAAGGAAATCGCCCAGGTGGGTTCCATTTCCGCCAACTCCGATTCCGACATCGGCACCATCATCGCCGACGCGATGGAAAAGGTGGGCAAGGAAGGCGTGATCACCGTTGAAGACGGCAAGTCCCTGAACAACGAACTGGCTGTCGTTGAAGGCATGCAGTTCGACCGTGGCTACCTGTCCCCGTACTTCATCAACAACCAGGAACGCCAGCTGGCCGTGCTGGAAAACCCGTATGTCCTGCTGTTCGACAAGAAGATTTCCAACATCCGCGACCTGCTGCCGGTGCTGGAGCAAGTGGCCAAGTCTGGCCGTCCGCTGCTGATCATCGCTGAAGATGTCGAAGGCGAAGCCCTGGCGACCCTGGTGGTGAACAACATCCGTGGCATCCTGAAGACCGTTGCCGTCAAGGCGCCTGGCTTCGGCGACCGCCGCAAGGCCATGCTGGAAGACATCGCCATCCTGACCGGCGGTCAAGTGATCGCTGAAGAAGTCGGCCTGTCCCTGGAAAAGGCCACGCTGGACGAGCTGGGCCAAGCCAAGCGCATCGAAGTGGGCAAGGAAGAAACCACCATCATCGACGGTGCCGGCGGTGAGGCTGACATCCAGGCTCGCGTGACCCAGATTCGCGCCCTGATCGAAACCGCAACCTCCGACTACGACCGCGAAAAGCTGCAGGAACGCGTGGCCAAGCTGGCCGGCGGTGTGGCCGTGATCAAGGTTGGCGCTGCCACCGAAGTCGAAATGAAGGAAAAGAAGGCTCGCGTTGAAGATGCGCTGCACGCCACCCGCGCTGCCGTTGAAGAAGGCATCGTCCCCGGCGGCGGCGTTGCGCTGCTGCGTGCCCGCGCTGCAATCACCGAACTGAAGGGTGAAAACCACGATCAGGACGCCGGTATCAAGATCGTGCTGCGCGCCATCGAAGAGCCGCTGCGCCAGATCGTTGCCAACGCCGGTGACGAGCCCTCCGTCGTCGTCAGCAAGGTGCTGGAAGGCACCGGCAACTTCGGCTACAACGCGGCCAACGGCACCTACGGTGACCTGGTGGAACTGGGCGTGCTCGATCCCGCCAAGGTGACCCGCTCCGCGCTGCAGAACGCCGCATCCGTGGCTTCCCTGATCCTGACCACCGACGCGCTGGTGGCCGAGCTGCCGGACGACAAGCCGGCTCCGGCCATGCCCGGCGGCATGGGTGGCATGGACATGGGGATGTAATTCCTGGTCCGGAATTTCCTCCCGGCTCCGGCCGGGTGGAAATTTTCCACAGGCAAGCAAAAAAACCCGCAGCAATGCGGGTTTTTTTGCGTTTGGGGATTGTGTATCTCGTGTAACTGTCTGTAAGGGGGCTGTAAGGGTTGAAGGCTAAAGTCACAGATGCAGCAATACCCTCTATAACCATTACGTGCTGAGGAGCCAAACTACATGTCAGCCCACAATGATACCTACGACCGGATCCGGAATAATCCGCGATTCCAGGCGCTCGTAGCCAAAAGAAATTCGTATTCTTTTGTCATGACCGTCCTCATGATGGTCGTCTACTTCGGCTACATCCTGCTGATTGCCTTCAACAAGGAAATGCTTGCCCAGAAGATCGGCGCTGGTGTGACCTCCGTCGGTATTCCGATGGGCCTGGGTGTGATCGTCTTCACCATCGTGATCACCACCATTTACGTGCGCCGCGCCAATACCGAGTTCGACGCCGAAGCCGATGCAGTTCTCAAGGAGGCACAGAAGTGATGATGCAACGTAAACATATCCTGGGCGGTCTGGCCGCTCTGGTCGCCGCTGGTGCCGCGCTGGCTGCGGGTGCTGACCTCGGTCAGGCCCAGAAGCAGTCTACCAACTGGACCGCCATCGTGATGTTCGGCATCTTCGTTGGCGCCACGCTGATGATCACCAAGTGGGCTGCCTCCAAGACCAAGTCCGCTGCTGACTTCTACACCGCCGGTGGTGGCATTACCGGCTTCCAGAACGGCCTGGCGATTGCCGGTGACTACATGTCCGCCGCCACGCTGCTCGGTCTGACCGCAATGGTGTACACCCAGGGTTACGACGGCTACATTTACATGCTGTGCTTCTTCGCCGGCTGGCCGATCATCCTGTTCCTGATGGCTGAACGTCTGCGCAATCTCGGCAAGTTCACGTTCTCGGACATCACCGCCTACCGCCTGGACCAGGGCAAGGTGCGCACGATGGCAGCGATTTCGTCGTTGACCGTCGTCTGCTTCTACCTGATCGCCCAGATGGTTGGTGCCGGCCAGCTGATCAAGCT
>JBEBBF010000119.1:0-4170 GCA_041158545.1 Pseudomonadota bacterium
CGGCGCGACCGGCGGCTTCGAGGATTTCAAACAGCGTGATCAGGGCGGTGTGGTGTTCCAGCGGACCGTCCAGCTTCATGAAATGCCGGGTTTTTTCGAATAGATCCTCGAGCCGGAGCAGGGTGCGAATGCGCTCGTTGAAAGGATATTCGTAGGTAATCACGCCAGTAACGCCCCTGAGAGCAGAAAAGTGGGCGAATTCTGAAGCAAAAGAGCTTAAATCTCAACGTAAATCTTTGATTTTCGCGGTTGCAGCAAAACGATATTTTTCATCGAGTTCTGCTACTTTCATAACAACTTCCGCGAAGCCCGCATGGTTGCTGATGATGTCATCGGCAGCCGCCCGCCGGGCCTGGCGGTCGAGCTGGGCCGCCATGATGGCGCGGACCTCGCTTTCGCCGAGGCCGTTTCGCTGCATGACCCGGGCGATCTGGATTTCTTCCGGGCAATCGACCACCAGGATGCGGTCGCAGCGGCTGCGGTACTGGCCGCTTTCGATCAGCAGCGGCACCACCAGCAGCACATAGGGCGCCAGGGCCGCGGCGCAGCGCTGGTCGGCCAGGGCGCGGATCGCCGGATGCAGGATGCCTTCCAGCTGCTGCCGGGCGCCGGGGTCGGCAAAGACCCGGCGGCGCATGGCGTCCCGGTCCATGGCACCGTCCGGGCGCTGAATGTCGGGGCCGAAGCAGGCGACCAGCTGCGGCATCGCGGCGCCACCGGGGGCGGTCAGTTCATGGGCGATCTGGTCGGTATCGACCACGGCCGCGCCCCGCTCGGCGAACAGGTTGGCGACGGTGGTCTTGCCGCTGCCGATGCCGCCGGTCAGCCCGACGATGTAGCTCAAGGGCACTCCTGGGCCTTGAGTTGCGGTGCCCGTTGCGGTTGGGCGATGGCCTGGCGGGCGGCCTGGACCCGTTCGCCGCTGCCGCGGATTTCGATGCTCTGCGGCAGTTCGCGGCCACGCTGGCCGAGCTTGGCGTTCTTCACGCCCACCGCTTGCAGCGCATTGAGCCGGTCGGTGGCGGCGAGTTCGGAGGAGAACACGCCCAGGGAAATCGCGAAGCGATTGGGGCCGGCTTCGGTCATGATGAAGTAGTCGTTGACGCCAAAGCGCTGTAATTCGGCCACCTTGCGCTCGGCTTCGGCGCGGCTGGGCAGCGGCGGGATATAGACCCACCAATTGCCGCCCTCCAGGCCGGGAATCCGGCGGCTGGTCTTGAGGTCGGCGAACTGCTTGCCGAACAAGTCCTGCATCCTGTCGGCGATGTTGGCCGGCACGGCGTTCCAGACCAGGCAGGTCGGCAGCGGCTTGGCCGGCGCCGCGGGTGCCGCCGCCGCACTGGCCGCGGGTTTGGCGGCAGCGGCCGGCGGGGTGCTGGCGGTGCTGCTCGGGGCGGCGGTGGCCGCTGCGCTGGCTACCGCCGTGGCGGCTGCCGGAGCGGCAACGGCTGGGGTAACTGCGGCTGGAGCGACTGCGGCTGGAGCAGCAGCCGGGCTGGCGGCCGGGGCTTCCGCTGCCGTGGCGTGCTCTGCCGGTTTCTCGGCGGGCTTTTCGCCGTCGCCGGCCTTAGTGGCCTTGTCCGGGCCGTCGTTGCGGCCGACGATCCGGACCTGTTCCGGGTTGATCTGGTTGCTGATCCGCTGCGCGTCCGGGTTCTCCGGCCGGCCGAAATAGCCCTGGTCGTAGGCAAAAAACAGCAGGTTGGCCAGGACAAGCAGGAAAACGAGGGCGCGCATGGGAGGTCAGCCGATCTTGGGCAGGTGTTGCAGGGACTGGGTGATGGCCGCTTCCGGGTAGGCGTAGTCTTCCAGCTGCCCGGCGAGGTAGCGGTCGTAGGAGGCCATGTCGAAGTGGCCGTGGCCGGTGAGGTTGAACAGGATCACCTTTTCCTCGCCGGTGACCTTGCACTTCAGCGCTTCATCGACCGCGGCGCGGATGGCGTGGCAGGACTCCGGTGCCGGCATGATGCCTTCGCAGCGGGCGAACTGGACGCCGGCTTCGAAGGTGGCGACCTGGGGCACCGCCAGCGCCTCGATCCGGCCTTCGTGCAGCAGTTGCGACACCAGCGGCGAATCGCCGTGGTAGCGCAGGCCGCCGGCGTGGATGCCGGGGGGCATGAAGTCGTGGCCCAGCGTGTACATCTTCATCAGCGGCGTGTAGCCGGAGGCGTCGCCGAAGTCGTAGGCGTAGGCGCCCTTGGTCAGCGTCGGGCAGGACGTCGGCTCGACGGCGACGCAGCGCAGGCCGAGCGCCCGCTTGTCGCCGGCGGCCTGATCGGCCAGGAAGGGGAAGGCGATGCCGCCGAAGCTGGAGCCGCCGCCGCAGGGGCCGAGGATCACGTCTGGATACAGGCCGATCTTGTCGAACTGCTTTTTCGCTTCGAGGCCGATCACCGTCTGGTGCAGCAGCACATGGTTCAGTACCGAACCCAGCGTGTAGCAGGTATTGGGATCGGCGGCCGCTTCCTCGACCGCCTCGGAAATGGCGATGCCGAGGGAGCCCTGGCTATCCGGGTCCTGCGCCAGCACGTTGCGGCCGGCCTGGGTCAGCGTGGTCGGGCTGGCGAAAACCTGGGCGCCCCAGGTTTGCATCATCGAACGGCGGAAGGGCTTCTGTTCGTAGCTGACCTTGACCATGAACACCCGCACCGGCAGGCCGAACATCTGCCCGGCGAAGGCGATGGAGCAGCCCCACTGGCCGGCGCCGGTTTCGGTGGTCAGCTTCTTGGTGCCGGCCAGCTTGTTGAAATAGGCCTGGGGCACCGCGGAATTCGGCTTGTGCGAACCGGCGGGGGACACGCCTTCGTACTTGTAGAAAATCTTGGCCGGGGTGCCGAGCGCGGCTTCCAGCCGGGTGGCGCGACACAGCGGGGAGGGGCGCCACAGCGCGTAAATCTGCCGGACTTCCTCGGGAATCTCGATCCAGCGCTGGGCGGACATTTCCTGCTCCAGCAGCGGCATCGGGAAAATCGCCGCCATCTTTTCCGGCGGTACCGGCTGGCCGTCCGGCCCCAGCGGCGGTGCCGGCGGGTTGGCCATGTCGGCCACGACGTTGTACCAGTGGGTGGGAATCTCGTTTTGTTCCAGATAAACGCGCAAGGACTGCATGACTGTTCTCTCCCTCGTATGCCCGGCTCGAACGGCCAGGCTAAAGGGCGTAAGTTACCGCAAATCCGCCGGACCGGGCACCCCGGAAGGCATTCCGGCGTCGCGGGCGGGCAGCCCGGCGAACCAGGTCGCCCAGGCTTCCGGCAGCGCCGGCAGCGCGCTGCCGAGGCCGCCGCTGTAATGCTGCCAGGCCGCCTGGTGGTCGGGGGAAACCACGGTCAGTACCGGCAATCCCAGGCTCAGCAGCGCGCCGATTTCCTGGGCGAAGCCCTCGCCCTGGGCTTCCAGACCCCCAAAGCGATTGACGATCACCAGGTCGGCGCCCTGATCCAGCGCCCGGCGCAGCACCGCGGCGGCGCTGGCCATTCCCGCCGGGTCCAGCCGGCAGGATTGCGACAACGGGCCGAGATCCTGGGAGATCGGATACAGCTCACCGCTGGCGAGGTCGCGCAGGCTGTAAAGGCATTGCGCGTCCTGGCAGTGGGATTGCTGGATCAGGCCGCGCACCTGATAGCCCTGCCGCTGTAGGTCGGCGGCGAAATCCGCCAGAAGGGCATCGATGGCGCTGTTGCGGGGCGCGAGGATCGCGGCAAAGGGCAGCGGGGCGGTCATGGTCGGGAAAGCGGGCTGAAGAAAGGAAAACCTAGTCGGGAGCGCGGGCAGGCGGTGGAGGCAAGGAGGCGGAGACAAAAGCGGTGCAAAAAGCGGGGCAAGCTGCAGGCCGCAGTGTACGCGCCAGGGCGGCGGATGGCATGCCGCCGGCGGGGAAAAGCCGTTGAAAACCCGGTGGGCGCGCCCAGGGCTTGCTGCCCGGTCGGGCAAGCGGGCTGGTTGTCGCCTGCTCCACCCGCCGCAGCGGCAGGGTGTGGGGCATTGAGGGGGAAGTCGGCCGATAAGCCGGGTTCTGTACTCCGCCGGGGCGGAGTGGCAGCCATTCCTCTAGGCCTGCCGTTACCGACAGGCTCAAGCAGCCTACCCGGAAGCAGCGCGGGCCACGCCTGTGCTTCCCTATTTGGCCTTTCTAAGGTTGGGGTTTACGTTTCAACTGAAGTGTGACGTTGG
>JBEBBF010000120.1:0-3655 GCA_041158545.1 Pseudomonadota bacterium
CGGCGGTGGCGTGATCCTGTCCAACGCCGCGGAAAAGCTGACCAAGCTGGCGCAGCGCCTGGGCTTCCCGGTGACCAACACCCTGATGGGCCTCGGCGGCTACCCGGCCACCGACCGCAACTTCATCGGCATGCTGGGCATGCACGGGACTTACGAAGCCAACATGGCGATGCACTACGCCGACGTGATCCTGGCGGTCGGTGCCCGTTTCGACGACCGCGTGATCGGCAATCCCGCCCACTTCAGTGAGGAAGCCCGCAAGGTCATCCACATCGACATCGATCCGTCCTCGATCTCCAAGCGGGTCAAGGTGGATGTGCCCATCGTCGGTAATGTGTCCGACGTGCTCGACGAGCTGGCCAAACTGCTCGATGCCAACGCCAAGCCCGATCCCGCCGTGGCGGACTGGTGGAAGCAGATCGACGAATGGCGCGGCCGCGAGTGCATGCGCTACAAGCAGAGCGAGCGGATCATGCCGCAGTTCGTCGTCGAGAAGCTCTACGAAGTGACCGGTGGCCAGGCCTTCATCACTTCCGACGTCGGCCAGCACCAGATGTTCGCTGCCCAGTACTACAAGTTCGATCAGCCCCGGCGCTGGATCAACTCCGGTGGCCTCGGCACCATGGGTGTCGGCCTGCCCTATGCGATGGGCGTGCGCTTCGCCAATCCGGAGGCTCCGGTGGCCTGCGTGACCGGCGAAGGCTCGATCCAGATGTGTATTCAGGAGCTGTCCACCTGCAAGCAGTTCGAACTGCCGGTGAAGATCATCAACCTGAACAATGGTTACCTGGGCATGGTTCGCCAGTGGCAGGAAATGTTCTACTCCCGCCGCTACTCCCAGTCCTACGTCACCTCCCTGCCGGACTTCGTCAAGCTGGCCGAATCCTACGGTCACGTCGGCATGAAGATCGAGCGGCCGGAAGATGTCGAGCCGGCGCTGCGCAAGGCCTTCACCGAACACAAGGATCAGCTGGTGTTCATGGACTTCATCATCGATCCGACGGCCAACGTGTTCCCGATGGTGGCGGCAGGCAAGGGCCTGACCGAAATGATCCTGGCTGAAGACCTGTAAGAGGAAGCGAACATGCGACACATCATTTCCATCCTGCTGGAAAACGAAGCCGGTGCCCTGTCCCGGGTGGCCGGGCTGTTCTCTGCCCGCGGGTACAACATCGAATCCCTGACCGTCGCGCCGACCGAGGACCCCTCGCTGTCGCGGATGACCATCGTCACCCGTGGCTCGGACGACGTGCTGGAACAAATCACCAAGCAGCTCAACAAGCTCGTGGATGTGGTCAAGGTGGTGGATCTTTCCGAAGCCGCCCACTCCGAGCGTGAGCTGATGCTGATCAAGGTCCGCGCCACCGGCAAGGACCGGGAAGAAATGAAGCGGCTGGCCGATATCTTCCGCGGCCGCATCATCGACGTGACCGAATCCACCTACGTGGTCGAGCTGACCGGCACCAGTGCCAAGCTGGATTCGTTCATCAATGCCATCGACGCCGGTCTCATCCTCGAAACCGTGCGCACCGGCGTCTGCGGTATCGGCCGCGGCGACCGTATTCTCAAAGTTTAAATTTACCGATTTGGAGAGAGCATCAATGAAAGTCTATTACGACAAGGACGCCGACCTGTCCCTGATCAAGGGCAAGAACGTCACCATCGTGGGTTACGGCTCCCAAGGCCACGCCCACGCCCAGAACCTGCGTGACTCCGGCGTGAATGTCACCGTCGGCCTGCGCAAGGGCGGCGCTTCCTGGGCCAAGGCCGAAGCGGCCGGCCTGAAGGTCGCCGAGATCGCCGAAGCCGTGCAGGCCGCCGACGTGGTGATGATCCTGTTGCCCGACGAAAACATCCCCGGCGTGTACAACAACGAAGTCGCCCCGAACATGAAAGCCGGCTCCGCACTGGCCTTCGCCCACGGCTTCAACGTGCATTACAACCAGGTCGTGCCCCGCACCGACGTGGACGTGATCATGGTCGCCCCCAAGGGCCCCGGCCACACCGTGCGTTCCGAATACCTGAAGGGCGGCGGCGTGCCTTCCCTGATCGCCGTTTACCAGGACGTGACCGGCAAGGCCAAGGACGTGGCCCTGTCCTACGCGGCTGCCAATGGCGGCACCAAGGGTGGCGTGATCGAAACCAACTTCCGTGAAGAAACCGAAACCGATCTGTTCGGTGAGCAGGCCGTGCTGTGCGGCGGCGCCGTGGAACTGGTGAAGATGGGCTTCGAAACCCTGACCGAAGCCGGCTACGCGCCGGAAATGGCCTACTTCGAATGCCTGCACGAACTGAAGCTGATCGTGGACCTGATGTACGAAGGCGGCATCGCCAACATGAACTACTCCATCTCCAACAACGCGGAGTATGGCGAGTACGTGACCGGCACCGAAGTCATCAACGAGCAGTCCCGTGCCGCAATGCGCAACGCCCTGAAGCGCATCCAGAACGGTGACTACGCCAAGATGTTCATCCTGGAAGGCCGGACCAACTACCCGTCCATGACCGCCCGCCGTCGTCTGACCGCTGCCCACCCGATCGAACAGGTCGGCGAAAAGCTGCGCGACATGATGCCGTGGATCAAGAAGAACAAGCTGGTTGATCAGACCAAGAACTGATCGTTGCCGGTGATGTAAGCCGCGGGGTGAGGATGCCGGGTTCAGCCCCTTCCTCGCCCCCTTTTCGTTTCAACACCCTCCGAATTTCCGGTCTCCCATGAACTATCCGCACCCCATTCTCGCCAAGGAAGGCTGGCCCTTCATCGCCATTACCCTGGCCGCTTCCCTGTACGCCCAATCCTCCTGGGGGACCGCGCTGGCCCTGCCGATCTGGATTCTCTTCATCTTCTGCATCCAGTTCTTCCGTGACCCCGGTCGTCAGATCGCCGGAAATGGTCCGAAGAGCGTGGTGTCGCCGGCCGATGGCCGCATCGTCGCCGTTGAGGAAACCGACGATCCCTACCTGCCGCGCCGGGCGCTGAAGGTCAGCGTCTTCATGAACGTCTTCAACGTCCACTCCAACCGCAGCCCGATCGACGGCAGCGTGGTGCAGAAGTGGTACAACCCCGGCCTGTTCGTCAATGCTGCGCTGGCCAAGGCCTCGACGGAAAACGAGCGTTGCGCACTGCACCTCAAGGCCCAGGGTGGTGAGGATGTCACCTGCGTCCAGGTCGCCGGCCTGATCGCCCGCCGTATCCTCAACTACATGGAAGCCGGCGCCCAGCTCGCCCGCGGCCAGCGTTATGGCTTCATCCGCTTTGGCTCGCGGGTTGATGTGTACCTGCCGCTTGATGCCCGCGTAAAAGTGGTCATTGGCGAAAAAGTGTATGCTTCGACCACCCTGCTCGCTGAACTTGCCTGAGCCATGTCGGAAATCAAGCCCCGCAAAACCCTGTTCAACCCGGAACTTCGCCGGCGCGGCATTTACATCCTGCCGAATCTATTCACCACCGGCGCCCTGTTTTGCGGCTTTTTCGCGATTGTTCAGGCGATGCAGGGCAGCTTCGAGCGTTCTGCCGTGGCGATTTTCATCGCCATGGTGCTCGATGGTCTGGATGGCCGGGTCGCCCGCCTGACCCGGACCCAGTCGGCGTTTGGTGCCGAATATGATTCCCTGTCCGACATGGTCAGTTTCGGCGTTGCGCCGGCGCTGGTGA
>JBEBBF010000121.1:0-2681 GCA_041158545.1 Pseudomonadota bacterium
ATTCCCGTCGGCCGCCGCGGCGGTGCAGGCGTTGCGCGAGCAATTCCCCGGCACCATCGACCAGGATCTGCCGCCCTTCGTGATTGCCGCCGACGGTCAGCCGCTGGGGACCATCGAAGACGGCGACGCGGTGGTGTTCTACAACTTCCGTGGCGACCGGGCGATTGAAATCACCCGCGCCTACGAAGAAGCCGTCTTCGACAAGTTCGACCGGGTCCGCGCCCCGCAGGTCACCTACGCCGGCATGCTGCAGTACGACGGCGACCTCAAGCTGCCGAAACGCTTCCTGGTGGCGCCGCCGGCGATCAAGGACACCATGGGCGAGTGGTTCGCCGCCGCCGGCATCCGCCAGTTCGCCTGCTCGGAAACCCAGAAGTTCGGCCACGTCACCTATTTCTGGAACGGCAACCGCTCCGGCAGGTTCGAGGGCGAGACCTACCAGGAAATCCTCAGCGATGTCGTGCCCTTCGAGCAGCGGCCGTGGATGAAGGCGGCGGAAATCGCCGATGCGATGATCGCGGCGCTGCAGAGCGGCGAATTCCAGACGCTGCGCTGCAACTTCGCCAACGGCGACATGGTCGGCCACACCGGCAACTTCCGCGCCGCAACGATGGCGATTGAAGCGGTCGATCTGGCGCTGGGCCGGCTGCTCGCCGCGGTGGATGCCGCCGGCGGGGTCGCGCTGATCACCGCCGACCACGGCAATGCCGACGAGATGTACGAGCTGGACAAGAAGACCAAACAGCCGGCGAAAAACAAGGACGGCAGCTTCAAGTCCAAGACCGCGCACACGCTGAACCCGGTGCCGCTGATCCTTTACGACAACCAGAGCGGCGGCAAACTCGGGCTGCAGGCCCTGCCCGGCGCCGGCCTGTCCAACCTCGCCGCGACCATCGCCAACCTGCTCGGCCTGGAAAAGCACGCCCGCTGGGACGAAAGCCTGCTGACGCTCGCCTGAGCCTCAACACCGCCTCGCCCCACCCTGTCACGGCCAGTGGCTGCCCTGCGCAGCCCTGGCCGTCATTGCGTCCACTACTGAACAAATCTGATACGACTCCTGGACAAATTCCCGGCCCATTTATGACTTAGGCTTGCCATCCCGGCCGTGCAACGGCTTTCCTGGAGTGTGCGCCGTGCTGCATGCCGCCCTGACCCTGTTGGCCAGCCAGCTGAATCAGCAACTGCTGCGGACCATGCAACTCCAGGAAGAGGTTGCCGTGGTCGCGAATCTGGCCGAAGCGGATGGCTCGGTCTGCACCACGGTCAACAACAAACTGGCGCTGACGCTGACCAGCATTGCCAAGGACACCACCCCGGCCAACAAGCTGCCGCCGGGGATGACCCAGCACAGCGCGCCGCCGCTGCACCTCAACCTGTTCGTGATGCTGTCGGCGCATTTCAGCGGCAGCAATTACCCGGAAGCGCTGAAGCTGCTGTCCGCGGCGATCCAGTTCTTCCAGCAAAAGCCGGTGTTCACCCACCAGAACACCCCGGACCTCGACCCGCGGATCGACAAGCTGGTGCTGGACATCGAAAACCTCAGCGTCCAGGACCAGGCCAGCCTGTGGGGCAGCATCGGCAACAAGTACCAGCCCTCGGTGCTGTACAAGATCCGGATGGTGACCTTCGACGGCCAGGCCCCCAACCGCAGCACCCCGCGCATCACCGCCCCCGGCGGCAACTTCCTCGGCTGAAGCGGGCATGGGCCAGCACACCCCGCTCTTTTCCGTCAGCGTCCGCCACGACTACTTCCCGGACGGCCGCTGCCCGGACCTGGAATTCGTCCCGACCGCAGCAACCCGCCGCCTGCTGGCCCGCAGCGAATTGCTGCTGCGGCCCCAAACCCAGGGCATCGTCGTGCTGCACGACAGCGAGCGGGCGGCGTACTTGCCGGATGCGCTCTGCTGCGATTTCCGGCTGGAGCCGCGCAACCCGGATTTCCTCTGCTACACCGACGCGCCCTTTTGCCCCGGCGCGGCCAGCCTGCTGTTCGCGGGCGAGCACGCCCAGCCCGACGGCCGGCTGAGCCGGGAGGATTACGTCGGCCCGGCGGATCAGGTGGACAGCGCCGCCCTCCCCGCCGACTTCCGGGAATGGGGCCGCCTCCCGCCGCTGCTGGCGCTGCAACTGCAGCCCACCGCCGGGAACGCGGGTCAAAGCTATCACCTCGCTTTCCGCAGCCGCCGCACCTACTGGCTGTACCTGATCAGCGGCCGTGACGTCCGCGGCGACGAGCTGTTCGTCGCCGAAGCCGGCCGGGAAGCGGAGTTCGATTACCTGGGCGAGACCCGGCTGGAGAACGGCCGGGCGGCCTGCCAGTTCCGTTCGCGGCAGCCGCTGCCGCTGCAGTCCCGCCCCGCCCGCCTGTTTTCGCTGCGCCAGCGCAGCAACGGGCGGGTGGTGTTACCGGCTTTACCGCTTCCGGCCCCCGGCGTATTCCAGCCACCCGGCAACGGAGAAGGCGAGGCGCTGACCTCGCAGATATTCGTCAATCTTTAGTCGTACCGCAGTGCCGGGCAGCGTGCCCCGGCAAACCTGAACGCAGTCCAACGGAGGAAAGAATCATGGGGCAGATGAAGTCACCCGGCGTCTATATCGTCGAAAAGAGCGCGTTTCCCAACTCGGTCGTCGAAGTCTCCACCGCGGTGCCGGCCTTCATCGGCCACACCGCCCGGGCCGAC
>JBEBBF010000122.1:0-2912 GCA_041158545.1 Pseudomonadota bacterium
TCGTCCACACCGGCAAAGGCGGTGACGATCAGGGACAGCGGCGAGACCACCTGCTTCTTTTCACCGCCGTCTTCCCAGGCGGTGCGCATGGACAGGGAGTCCTTGCCGACCGGGATGGAGATGCCGATCTGCTGCAGAGTTCGGAGACAGCGGCCACGGTGTCGAACAGGCGGGCGTCTTCACCCGGCGTGCCGGCGGCGGCCATCCAGTTTGCGGAGAGCTTGACCCGGCCGAGGTCGCCGACATCGGCGGCGGCGAGGTTGGTCAGGGATTCGCCTATGGCCATCCGCCCCGAGGCGGGGGCGTCGAGCACGGCAACGGGGGTGCGTTCGCCCATCGCGTAGGCTTCGCCCAGGTAGCCCTGGTAGCCCATCAGCGTCACCGCGACGTCGGCAACCGGCACCTGCCAGGGGCCGACCATCTGGTCACGGGCGGTCATGCCGCCGACGGAACGGTCGCCAATGCTGATCAGGAAGGTCTTGTCGGCGATGGTCGGCAGCTTGAGCAGCCGGTAGGCGGCGTCCTTCAGCTCCAGCGCCGCAGCGTCAAAGGGTACGAAAACCGGCGGCAGGTGCTGCACGTCGCGGGTCATCCGCGGCGGCTTGCCCAGCAGGGCTTCCATTTCCATGTCGACCGGGTTCACGCCGAAGTGGCTGTCGGTCACCCGCAGGTGGCCGTCGGCCGTGGCTTCGCCGACCACGGCGAAGGGGCAGCGTTCGCGGCGGCACAGGGCTTCGAATTCGGCGATGCGCTCGGGCGGGATCGCCAGCACATAGCGTTCCTGGGCTTCGTTCGACCAGATTTCCGCCGGGGACATCCCCGGTTCTTCGGTGGGCACCCGGCGCAGTTCGAACAGCGCGCCGGCACCACCGGAATGGGCCAGTTCCGGCAGCGCGTTGGAGACGCCACCGGCGCCGACGTCATGCACGGAAAGAATGGGGTTGTCGGCGCCCAGTTGCCAGCAGCGGTCGATGACTTCCTGGGCGCGACGCTGGATTTCCGGGTTGCCGCGCTGGACCGAGGCGAAGTCCAGGTCTTCGGTATTCACGCCGGCGCTCATCGACGAGGCGGCGCCGCCGCCCAGGCCGATCAGCATGCCCGGCCCGCCCAGCTGCACCAGCAGGGTGCCGGCGGGGAAGACTTCGGCCTTGAAGGACTGGTCGGCGCGGATGTTGCCGATGCCGCCAGCGATCATGATCGGCTTGTGGTAGCCGCGCACGGTGCCGACCACGTCCTGCTCGTAGGTGCGGAAGTAGCCGGTCAGGTTGGGACGGCCGAATTCGTTGTTGAAGGCGGCGGCGCCAATCGGGCCTTCGATCATGATGTCGAGGGCGGAGGCGATCCGCGACGGCCGGCCGTAGGCCTTTTCCCAGGGCTGGGGGGCGTCCGGCACATGCAGGTTGGAGACGGAGAAGCCGCAGAGGCCGGCCTTGGGCTTGGAGCCGCGGCCGGTGGCGCCTTCGTCACGGATTTCGCCGCCGGAGCCAGTCGCCGCGCCGGGGAACGGGGAAATCGCCGTCGGGTGGTTATGGGTTTCGACCTTGGCCAGCACATGGGTCAGCTCGTCGCTGTA
The DNA here is from genome assembly GCA_041158545.1 of Pseudomonadota bacterium. Lineage (GTDB taxonomy): Bacteria > Pseudomonadota > Gammaproteobacteria > Burkholderiales > Rhodocyclaceae > JBEBBF01. The sequence continues at coordinate 1,574 of JBEBBF010000122.1, forward strand.
GGCGTAGGTGCCGTCCTGGCGCGGGTAGAAACGGGGAATCGTCGTGCCTTCGATGATCGAGGCGTTGTCGGCGTAGGCGACCACGGTGCCGGCCGGGTTGGCCGCGTGGGTTTCGCGGATCATGCCGAACAGGGTCTTGTCCTGGGCCTGGCCGTCGATCACCCAGGAGGCGTTGAAGATCTTGTGGCGGCAGTGTTCGGAGTTGGCCTGGGCGAACATCATCAGTTCAACGTCGGTGGGGTTGCGCCCGACCTTGCCGAAAATATCCGCCAGATAATCGATTTCGTCTTCCGACAGCGCGAGGCCAAGGCTGACGTTGGCCGCAACCAGCGCGGCACGGCCACCGCCCAGCAGGTCGATGCTGTTCAGCGGCTTGGGCGGGAAGTGCTGGAACAGCGTGGCGCTGGCTGCAAAATCGTCCAGCACCGATTCGGTCATCCGGTCATGCAGCGATGCGGCGAGCAGGCGGCGTTCTTCGGCGCTCGGCTCGCGGCCGTCCTTCAGGCTGACGCGGAAGGCAATGCCGCGCTCGATCCGCTCAATGGCGGCCAGCTCGCAATTGCGGGCGATGTCGGTAGCCTTGGAGGACCAGGGGGAAATGGTGCCGATCCGCGGCGTGACCAGGAACAGGGTGCCGCGGCTTTCGCCGGAGGGAACGGTTTCCAGCAACTGGTCGAGCTGTTCGCGCTGGCCGGCGCCCAGCGGCGCATTGAGGGCGACGATGTGCCAGTAGTCGGCCGTGACGGCCTGCACATCGGGCACAGCAGCATTGAGCCGGGCTTGCAGGCGGGACAGACGGAAGGCGGAGAACGCGGGCTCGCCGCGCAGGAAAAGAAGTTCGGCCATGGTCGGTTCGAAGGCTGGGGATACGGGAAAGCCGGCGATTATACCGCCCTGCCCTGCCCGCCGGCCGGCATGGACGGATTCCACAGTGGGAAAGACACCAATTTTCCCGGAAAAACAAGCGACTGCCGGTGAACGGCGGGGAATTTACAGCCCGAGTTTGCCGCCAACGCCGAGCGCGGCGCTCCAGGCGGCCTCGCCCCAGGCTTCGAGTTCATCGATCAGGCCGGTGTCAAAACCGAGGGGCCGCTGGCCACAGACCTGCTGCCAGTAATCCGCCACGGCCTGCGGCGACAGGGGGCTGCCGTCCTGACCGGCGCTTTCCAGCCAGGCGGAGAAACCGGGGTTCCAGTGGTCGCCGGGGGCGTGGCGCAGGCCCAGGTAGGCAATGGCACTGGCCGCGGCCTGCGGGTCCAGCGCCAGCCAATCGCCCCGGACATGCTGGGCGAAGGCGCTGCCATCCGCCAGCGGCAGCAGCCGGGCGTGGAGCATTTCG
>JBEBBF010000123.1:0-5130 GCA_041158545.1 Pseudomonadota bacterium
ATAGGAGAAAGGGAAACTCGGAAAATTCGGCAAACTCGGGAAACCGGGGAAAACGGACAAGCGGCCCGGCGGGCGCAGCGGCAGAGGCGGCGCCGCTACTCGCCGTGCAGGTGGAACAGCCGGGCGGCGCAGGCCTGCAGGCTGGCGCGCTCGTCCGGAGCCGCCTGATTCAGCGCCTGGGTCGGCGCATGCAGGAATTTGTTGGTCAGCCGCTGCGACAGCGCTTCCATCACCTTTTCCGCCGGCTCGCCCTTGGCCAGCAGCTTCAGCGCGTGTTCCATCTCGTGGCGGCGCATCCGCTCGGCGGCATCGCGCAGGGAGCGGATCAGCGGCACGCCATCGCGGGATTCCAGCCAGTTCAGGAACTGATCGACACAGCTGCCGATGATCGCTTCCGCCTCGACCACCGCCGCCTGCCGGGATTCCAGCCCGCTTTCGACCACCTGGGCCAGGTCATCGACGGTGTAAAGGAAGACATCGTCCAGCTCGCCGACTTCCACCTCGATGTCCCGCGGCACCGCCAGATCGACCATGAACATCGGCCGGTGGCGGCGCACCTTGATCGCCCGCTCGACCATGCCGAGGCCGATGATCGGCAGCGGCGAAGCGGTGCAGGACACCACGATGTCGTGGCGGGGCAGCACCTCGCCCAGCTCGTCCAGGCGGATCGCCGTGGCGCCAAAGCGTTCGGCCAGCGCCTGACCGCGCTCCAGCGTCCGGTTGGCAATCGTGAGCTGTTTCGGCTTGCAGGCGGCAAAGTGGGCGGCGCACAGCTCGATCATCTCGCCGGCGCCGATGAACAGCACCCGCTGCCCGGCCACCGACTCGAAAATCCGCTCGGCCAGATGCACCCCGGCCGCGGCCATCGACACGATGTTGGCGCCAATCGCCGTCGTCGTCCGGACTTCCTTGGCCACCGCAAAGGCCCGCTGGAACAGCTTGTGCAACTGGGTGCCCAGCGTGCCGGCCTGCTCGGCGACCCGCACCGCGTCCTTCATCTGCCCGAGAATCTGCGGCTCGCCGATCACCATCGAATCCAGCCCGGAAGCAACCCGGAAGGCATGGCGCACCGCATCCCGCGGCGACAGCGCATACAGATATGGCTCGATGGTTTCCCGCTCCAGCCCGTGGTACTTCGCCAGCCAGGCCGCCGCCGCTTCGGCGCTGTCCGCGTGGCAGTACAACTCGGTGCGATTGCAGGTCGAGAGAATCGCCGCTTCGCGGACGCTGCCGCCGGAAGTCAGGTTCAACAGCGCCTGCCCCAGGCTTTCCGCCTGGAAAGCCACCTGCTCCCGGATCGCCAAAGGCGCCGAATGGTGGTTGATTCCGAGGGCAAAAATGGGCATTGGCGGCGTCAGGCTGCAAAAAATAGCCGCGCATTATAGCAACTCACCCGCCCCGCTTCCTTGTGCTGCGTCGTGGCGGAAGAGAAGAGGAGCAAGAAGTCCGGCCGGGCCAAAGCCCCCAGCCCGTCGTAGAATCCGCTGCGCATAAATTTGCATGACAGAGGACCTGCATGGATGTGGTAGCGGAATACCTTGCGACTGAGCAGCCTGGGCTCGCCCTGACCCGGCTTTGCCGACTCGCCCGAACCCCTCTGGGTAATGGGCAATACCAGCTGGACAACTGGGAAAAGCTGCCCACCCCGAAAAAGGAGTCTGGCGAACTTGATTCCCTACTGGGCCGGCTGCAAGACGGTGGCGCACCTACTGTTGACGAGTTGAATGCCAAGCCCCTGTTCTGGCTATGCGCCCTGGACAAACATCTTTTCATCGAAACCCCGCCCGCGAACAGAAGTCCGAACCGCCGGATTCGCGAAAGCGACGAAACATTCTGGCTGGTGCAACGTCATCGGGCTGAAACCCGGCGAGGTTACCTCCCCAAGCAGTTTGGCAATCTCCGGTACTGGCTGCGCTTTCACCATGTGATCCCCGCACAGCCGGCCGAGCATCCCCCGATCCAGATCCGCGCCCCCAGGGGCGAAGCCGCCCACCAGCTGACGATACTTGAGGACCGCGCCCTCTTGCGCGTGGCGCTCATCGCCTTCGTCGACGGCGTGCAGGAAACGATCGCCAACTGCTACCAGGGCCAGCACTTCACCCTGACGGGCTTGAACCAACCCGAGCTCAGACTCGAAAGCGCCAAGGCCGCGCTCAACTGGGCCCGCGACCAAGGCGCGGACCTGCTGCTATTCCCCGAACTCACCCTGCCCGCGGCACAGCGGCGAGAACTCAAGGCGTGGCTATGGGAGCAATCCCGCACTCCGGACCACCACATCAGCCTGCTGCACCTGGGCACTTTCCACGAGTGCTGCGAGCAAGGGAGGTATCACAACCGGGGCGAGTTGGTGGCGGCGGATGGCAGCGAACTACTGTGCGGGGAAAAACGCTGCGGCGTCACCTTTGACGCGAAAGCAGAAGCGCTGGAACCCACAGACCCATTCGAAGTGCTGATTTCTCCGCTGGGCCTGATCGCCATGGCGATCTGCAAGGACTTGTTTGACGGCAGCATCCCCAATCTGCTTCAACTGACCGAAGCCGACTGGGTGCTGGTGCCCAGCATGAGCAACAGCCTCTCCCCCCACATCAACGAGGCTGAGGGCCTGCACAAGCGGATGGGAACCTGCACGCTGATTGCAAACCAACCCATGCCAGGAACGCCGCCGGAAGACTTCACCCATTACCACGCTGCGCCATCGCCGAGCTGGCTGGAAATTCAAGTCATGGACCTGCTTGCACCGCCGCCCAAGGGCAAACCTCGCCTGACCAGAGTTAAATAGTAGTAAATTATTGCCTAGCCAAATCATTTAGCTTTATTTAACCCAGCCATGATCCCTGAACTCCTGCAGCACCCCGATCCGGGGCAACTGGTCACCACCACCTCACCGGAAGACATTGTCCGCGCCCTCCGCGAACTGGAAGCCGAGGACGCCTGGCCGGAATGGACGCTGGAACTGCTGGACCGGCTGTTCATCGTCTGGGCCGTCACCGCCATCGTCCGCCGGGGTGACGAACAAGGCCTCGCCGAACTGCAATCCACCCTCGATTACGCCTGCCACCGAACCCGCAACCGCAGCGCCCTGCCGGAAACCTCGCGCCAGCGCTGGCTGATCGTCAGCGACATGCTGGAAGCCCGCCGCCAGGGCCTCATCGGCCGCGACCCGGACCTGATCCTCAACCGCAAGCATGTCCGCCGATTGCTGAGTCTGCTGCAAGCAGGCGAAACCGCCCAGGCCGAACTCGCCGCAGCCCTGGTCAAGCAAGGTGTTGAAGTCAGCGATGGCCGACTTTCCCAATTGCTCAGCCTGATGGAAGGCCACGGCCTACTGGAAAAGCGCAAGGACGGGAGGGAAAACCGGGTGAAGCTTACGGACGATGGCAAGCGGCATACCCAGGAGCAGACGCCCCAGGCTTCCCCTGCAACACCCGCCAAGAACGGGAAGGGCTTCATGCATCTCCTCCGCGGCGACTATGAGGAACTCGAGCTACGCAAAAAAGCGGCATGAGCACCTATCCCTTCACCCTCACGTTCTACAGCTACAAAGGCGGCGTGGGCCGCTCGCTGCTGGCGGCCAACATCGGAGTGCTGCGTTCCCGGCGCGGCAAGACCTTGCTATGGGACCTGGACGTAGAGGCGCCCGGTCTGCACCGTATTGGCAGACTTGCGCCCCCCTCGCCACCACAGGAAGGGTTTTTCGAATGGCTGGTGGACTGGCAGGCGCAGGACAAGAACGCCAAGCCGGACTACCCGCGATTAGTCGCCATGGCTCAGCAAACCCCCGTGGCCGGCAAACTCTACGTCCTGCCCGCCTGCGGCGAAAACGCCAACATTCCCGAACTCTACGAAAGCATCCGATGGGATGATTTCCTCAAGCAGGACCTGGAGCTGGGCAGACGCCTGTTCCGCGAGGCCCTGAGCAGTTTTGCCACCGCCGGCTTTGAAACCGTGATCATGGATTCCCGCACCGGCTACACCGACATCGGCGGCTTGCTTGCCGGACTGCTACCCCATGTCACGGTGATGATCGGCAGCTATGGTCGCCAGAACACCCTGGGACTGAAGGCAATTTGGGATGGGCTGGCATCACTGGCCAACGAAACCGACAGCAAATCCGCCATCCGCGACCCCCTCCCGCCCCTCAAACGCCTGCTCGTTGCCTCCCCCATCCCCATGGACCGGACTGATCTGCTGGCGGCAGGGCAAAAAGTCTGGAAGGAAACCTTCGGCCTGCTGCCCACCGAGATGGTCGAAGTACCTTTCCACCCGGACCTGCCCTTTACCGAAGACCTGCTGGCCGTCTCCCAGCCCGACTCGCCGACGGCCGCCTCCTATTTCGCGCTGGACGAGCGGATTGAAGCCCTGCGTCGCGAGACTTTGCGCCAGTCCGAACAGGTCGCGGCGCGGGACATGGCCGAGCCGGAGCTGGGCCGGAAATCCCGCTCAGGCTCCACCGCCGAACGCGGCAAGACCTTCGAGGAGAAAGTCGCCCAGTTGCTGCGCCTGCAAGGCTTTGACGTGCAGGGCGAAACCTTGGTGGACGCCAATCGCATCGACCTCTTCGCCAGCAAGAAACTGAGCTTTGGCCGCACGGAAACCTGGTTCGTCGAGTGCAAGGACTACGCCGGCAATGTGCCCAAAGAGCACGTCGAGACCCTGGCCCTGTGGCTGACCAGCCCGCAAGCCAAGGAAATGGGCGCCCAGGGCATGATCGTCGCAGCCAGGGATTTCGCCCCCGCCGCCCGCGCCGCCGCCCAAAGCTATGGCCTGCTCGCCCTCACCTACGCCGACCTGGAACGCAGCCTCTTCGACTTCTCCGACTATCTGCGCCGCATCCGCGCCCGCTTCGAGGCCAGCCCGCTGGCGCGCTGGTATGTGGATCAGCGCATCGACCTCGAAAAACTGCCGGACGCCGAAGCCCGCCCGCTGCTGCCCCACGCGCTGGACTGGGCCGGCGGCACCGGCTCCCGGCTGTGGCTGGTGCTGGGGGATTACGGCACCGGCAAATCCTCCTTCGTCGAACGCTTCGCCTACGAGCTGGCCTGCCGCTGCCTGGAGGACGCATCCCGGCCCGTGCCGCTCACCATCAACCTCAAGGACTACCCCAACGCACTCAGCCTGGAAAGCCTGCTG
>JBEBBF010000124.1:0-2907 GCA_041158545.1 Pseudomonadota bacterium
TTCATGTCCGCTGCCCTGCTCTCCCGCCGTCGCCTGCTGCTTGCCGGCGCCTTGCTGCTTGTGCTCCTGGGATTGTGGCGGGGGCTGGCTGGGGAGAAGGTTGAGGTGCGGCGGGTGGAACGGGGGGAATTGCGGCAGAGCGTCGTGGCCAGCGGTCGGGTGCGGACGCCGCAGCGGGTGGAGCTGGCGGCGCAGGTCAGCGGCCAGGTCCGGGAAGTGGCGGTGAAGGAAGGGGAAACGGTGCGTGCCGGCCAGCTGCTGGTGCGACTGGATGACCGGGAGCTGCGGGCGGCGGCGGACCAGGGGGCGGCCAGCCTGAACCAGAGCGAGACCCGGCTGCGGCAGCTGGAGGAACTCGTTCAGCCGGTGGCGGAACAGAATCTGCAACAGGCCGAGGCCAACCTGACCCAGGCGCGGCAGCAGTTCGAACGGACCCGGCAGCTGGTGGCCCAGGGCTTTTACAGCCCGGCGCAGCTGGACGAAGCACAAAGGGCGCTGACCGTCGCCGAAAGTCAGGCGAAAAACAGCGGCCTGCAACTGGCCAGCAACCGGCCGCGGGGTAGCGAAGCCCGGCTGGCGCGCAGCGCACTGGCCCAGGCCCGCGCCAGCCATGAACTGGCCCGCGCCCGGCTGGCCTACACCCGCTTGCTGGCGCCGCTGGCCGGGCTGGTGCTGTCCCGCTCGGTGGAAGTCGGCGACAGCGTGCAGCCGGGCAAGGTGCTGCTGGTGCTGGCACCGGCAGCGGAAACCGAGTTGACGGTGCAGATCGACGAAAAAAACCTTGGCCTGCTGGCCCTGGGCCAGTCGGCGCTGGCTTCGGCGGACGCCTACCCGCAGGCGCAATTCCCGGCGGAGGTCAGCTATATCGCCCCGGCGGTCGATGCGCTGCGCGGCTCGGTGGAAGTGCGGCTCCGGGTTGCGGCGCCGCCGGCCTACCTGCGCCATGAAATGACCGTTTCCATCGACATCCGCACCGGCCACAAGGCCGAGACCCTGTCGGTGCCGGCCGATTGCGTCCGCGATGCCGGCGGCCGCGAGCCCTGGGTGTTGCTGGTCCGCGACGGGCGGACGCAGCGCCAGCCGGTGCAGCTGGGCCTGCGCGGCGGCGACCGGGTCGAGCTGCTGCAGGGTGTTGGCGAGGGCGAGGCGGTGCTGCCCGCCACCGCGAGCGTCGCCGTCGGGCGCCGGGTGCGCCCGGTGGACCTGGCGCATTGAGCCGGATGCGCCCCGGTCTGCCCTTCGCGCTGATCGCCGCCCTGCGTTTCCTGCGGGAAGGGCGAACCCAGACGCTGCTGATCATCGTCGGCGTCGGCGTCGGTGTCGCGGTGATCGTTTTCATGTCGGCGCTGCTGTCCGGGCTGCAGGGCAACCTGATCCGCCGCACGCTCAGCTCCCAGGCACATATCGTGCTGTTGCCGCCGGAGGAAGTGGCGCGGCCCCAGGGCCAAGGCGGCAGCGCGCTGAATTTGCAGAAGCAAGCGCAACGCCTGCGCTCGATTGACCAGTGGCAGCTGCTGCGCAGCACGCTGGAGGGCTGGCCAGAGATTGCCGCGGTGTCGCCGGTGGCCTCCGGCCCGGCCTTCGCGGTGCGTGGCGAGGCCAACAAGGCGGTGACGGTGCTGGGCATCGAGCCGGAGGTTTATAACCGGGTGATCGCGCTGCGGGAGCGGCTGCAGGCCGGGGAGCTGCGGGTTCAGGCCGGCGAGGCGGTGATCGGGATCGAGCTGGCCAAGGATCTCGGCGCCCGCGTCGGCGACAAGCTGCGGCTTACCACCGCCGACGGCCGCACCGAAACCCTCAGCCTGACCGGGCTGTTCGACCTGGGCAACAAGGGGGTCAATGCCCGCAATGTCTATGTCAGCCTGCGCACCGCGCAAACCCTGCTCGACCTGGCCGGCGGCGTTTCCAGCATCGACCTGGCGCTGCACGACCACGATCAGGCGGAAGCCCTGGCGCAGCGCATCGCCGGCCAGACCGGGCTGACCGCCGACAGCTGGATCCGCACCAATGCCCAGTTCGTCACCGCGCTGACCTCGCAGCGGGTATCGAGCAACGTCATCCGCTTTTTCATCGCGCTGTCGGTGGCCTTCGGCATCGCCAGCGTGCTGGTGGTGTCGGTGATCCAGCGCAGCAAGGAAATCGGCATCCTGCGGGCGATGGGCTGCACCCGCGACCAGATTCGCCGGATCTTCCTGCTCCAGGGCGCCATCGTCGGTTTTGCCGGTTCGCTGCTCGGCTCCGGGCTGGCCTGGTCTTTCCTGATGCTGTGGCGAATGCTGGCGCGCAACCCGGACGGCACGCCCTTGTTCAACATCGGCTTCGAGCCGCTGCTGGTGCTGATCGCCGCGGCGGGCGCCAGCCTGGTCGGCATCCTCGCGGCGCTGCTGCCGGCGCGGCGGGCCGCCCATCTCGACCCGGTGGTGGCGATCCGTGGCTGAACCCGTCCTCGAACTGCGCGGGCTGCGCAAATCCTACGGCAGCGGCGAAACCGCCACCGAGATCCTGCACGGCCTCGACCTGCAGCTGGCCGCCGGGGAATTCTCCGCGCTGATCGGGCCTTCCGGCTCCGGCAAAAGCACCCTGCTCAATCTGATCGGCCTGCTCGACCGCCCGGATGGTGGCCAACTGCGCCTGGCCGGCCACGAGACGACGACGCTGGACGACACCGGCCTGACCCGGCTGCGCGGCCGCCAGATCGGCTTCGTGTTCCAGCATCACCACCTGATTCCCGCCTTCACCGCCCGGGAAAACGTCGCGATGCCGTTGCTGATCGCCCAGGGCCGGCCGGATGCGGCGATGTTTGCCCGTGCCGACCAGCTGCTGGCGGAAGTCGGCCTCGCCGACCGCAGGGATTACCTGGCCAACCGGCTGTCCGGCGGCCAGCAACAGCGGGTGGCGATTGCCCGG
>JBEBBF010000125.1:0-3338 GCA_041158545.1 Pseudomonadota bacterium
CAGCAGGTCGCCATGGCGCAGGCTGAGCTGGGTGAAGCGGTCGTCGCCATCGGCGAACAGCTGGCGCAGATGCCGGGGAGCCAGGGTGTCGGCGTGGGCGCGCAGCGCCTGCCAGCCGGGAGTGCGGGAGAGACTCATAACCAGACCATCATGCCCATTTCAAAGTGATGGGTCAGCAGCGGGTGGGTGGGGTAGATGCGCAGCCGGTATTCCAGCTTGCCGCACTGTTCCGGCGTCAGGTTCAGCGCGTAGATCAGTTCGCCGTTGGCGTTCTGGCCGACATGCTGCAGCTCGTAATGCTGGCCGCGGGTGCGCTGGTGATCGGTCAGCGGCCGGCCGAACAGGGCCTCGACGGTGACATCCCGCGGGCTGAGGCCGTTGAGCCGGACCGCGACTTCGATGCGCATGCTCTGGCCAAAGCCGAGGCGTAGCACCGGATCGTCGGTGCGGTAGAAATGCACGCCGGGCCAGGCGCTGCGGACCCGGGCCTTCCACTCGGCGACGGCGCGGGCGCCGGCGTAGTTGTCGTTGGCGTAGCGGCGGCCCTGGGCGGCGGCGGGGGCGTAGAACTTATGCACGTATTCGCCAACCATCCGGCCGACGTTGAAGCGGGGCATGATCGTCGAGATCGAACGCTTGGCCATCGTCACCCATTCCGGCGAGAAGCCCAGCATGCCGCGGCGGTAGTAGCTGGGGATCACCTTGTCCTGCAGCAGCTCGTAGAGGCTGCGGGCTTCTTCATCGTCGCGACGGTTTTCGTCGAGGTGTGCCGGTGCCGGCTTGATCGCCCAGCCGTTGTGGCCGTCGTAGCCCTCGTCCCACCAGCCGTCGAGCACCGACAGGTTGATGGCGCCGTTCATGGCCGCCTTCATGCCCGAGGTGCCGGAGGCTTCCAGCGGGTAGATCGGGTTGTTCAGCCAGACATCGACGCCAGCCACCAGGCGGCGGGAGAGGTGCAGGTCGTAGCCTTCGAGCAGCAGGATGCGGCCTTCGAATTCCGGACGGCGGGCCATTTCGGCGATGTGGCGGATCAGCTCCTGGCCAGGGACGTCGGCCGGGTGGGCCTTGCCGGCGAACAGGAATAGCACCGGCCGCTCCGGATCGGACACCAGGGCCTTCAGCCAGGCCGGGTCGCGGAACAGTAGCGCCGCCCGCTTGTAGGTGGCGAAGCGGCGGGCAAAGCCGATGGTCAGGATGTTGGGTTTGTCCGGGTCCACCAGCTTCAGCAGCCGGTCGAGGTGGGACGGCGAGCCCTGGTTGCGGCTGTGCTGTTCCCGGACCTTGTCGCGGACCAGATGCAGCAGCTGGGATTTCAGCAGCTGGCGGATGCCCCAGAAGGTGGCGTCGGGGATGCGCTGGATGCCTTCCCAGCAGCTGAAATCGGTCTGGCGCTGGTGCCAGCCGACGCCCAGGTAGCGCTCGAAGGTCTCGTGCCATTCCGTCGCCAGGAAGGTGGGCATGTGCACGCCGTTGGTGATGAAGTCCATCGGGTTTTCTTCCGGCTCGATCTGCGGCCAGACCTGGGCGCAGATGCGGGCGGAGACGTCGCCGTGGATGCGGGACACGCCGTTGTGGAAGCGGGAGCCCTTCAACGCCAGATTGGTCATGTTGAAGTCGCCGGTATGGGTCTGGCCGGCGATCTTGCCCAGCGCGTGCAGCAGGTCATGGCTGATCCCGACGTCCTGGCACCACTGGCCGAAGTAGTGGGAAATCGCCGAATCGGGGAAGTGGTCGTGGCCGGCGGGCACCGCGGTGTGGGTGGTGAACACCACATTGGCGGCGACGGCTTCCAGCGCCGCCGGGAATTCCACGCCCTGGCGCGCCAGCTGGCGAATGCGTTCGAGGATCAGGAAGGCGGCGTGGCCTTCGTTGATGTGCCAGGTGGTCGGCTTGAGGTTCAGCGCTACCAGCGCCCGGACGCCGCCGACGCCGAGCAGGATTTCCTGGACCAGCCGGGCCGAGGCATCGCCGCCGTAGAGGCGGTGGGTGATGTCCCGGTCGTGTTCCGAGTTTTCCGGCAGGAAGGTGTCGAGCAGGATCAGCCGGACATGGCCGATCCGGGCTTCCCACAGCTTGGCCTGGACGCTGCGGCCGGGCAGATCGACATGGACCCGGGTATCGCTGCCGTCCGCTTGCAGGATGGGCTCAATCGGCAGGTCATCGAAGTTGGAGTCGGTATAGACCGCCTGCTGGCGGCCTTCCGAATCCAGGGTCTGGTGGAAATAGCCCTGGCGGTAGAGCAGGCCGACGCCGATGAAGGGCAGGCCCATGTCCGAGGCGGCCTTGCAGTGGTCGCCGGCGAGGATGCCGAGGCCGCCGGAGTAGATCGGCAGGCTCTCGTGGAAACCGAATTCGGCGCAGAAGTAGGCGATCAGGTCGTCGTGCTTGAAGGCCTTGGCGTGGCCGTGCTGGGCGACCTCGTGATAGGTGTCGTAGGCCGACAGCGCCCGGCTCAGGCTGCCGAGGAACACCGGATCTTCCGCGGCGTTTTCAAGGCGCTTCTGGTCCACCCGGCGCAGGAAGGCCTTGGGGTTGTGGCCGACGGCACGCCACAGCGCCGGATGCAGCCGGGAAAACAGGGTCCGGGTGGCCCGGTCCCAGCCGTACCACAGGTTGTTGGCCAGCTCCTCCAGACGTTCCAGACGGGGCGGGATTTGCGGGTTGACTTCGAGTTTATAGACGGTTCCGGGCATGGTCTCAGGCTCTGGCGGCGGGTTCGATGTGAAGTTGCAGGGTCAGGGTGCAGTCGTCGGCGGGGATCGTCCAGCTGAACGTCAGCTCGACAGCCTGCATGATTTTCTCAAAGCCGGCTTCCGATTGGGAAACCGTGTGGTGCGGGCGGGCGTCCAGTCGGGCGCCGGGGCAGGCGCTCAGCCGCAGGGCGCCGCCGAGGACGCCGTCGTCCAGGCTGAGGCCGCTGCAGTCATCCAGCGCCAGGGGCTGACCGAAGCCGCAGGGGACGCGGCCATCGGCCAGCACGAAGCGGCCGAGGAAGCCGTCGCAGCTGGGCATCGCCAGATTGAGGCGGGTGGCGAAGCGGCGGCCGGCCTGGCCCTGGCAGTGCCAGCGCAATTCGATGCCGTCTTCCAGCAGGGCGTAGGACTTGGCGAGGCCAGGGCGGCTGAAGCACAGCGGCGTGACGTCGGCCCGGTAGTCGCCCAGGCTTTGGCCGTCCAGGCTGTCGAGGAACAGGCTGCGCGGCAGCGGGTCCGGGATGATGTCTTCCGGGCTGACCGGGTGCTTGAAGCGGACGATGTCGTGGGCCGAGGCGATGCCGTCGCCCTGGTGCTGGCTGGGGGCGGTGCTGATCCGGTCGTGGTAGTGCTCGTGGTAGCGGC
>JBEBBF010000126.1:0-2591 GCA_041158545.1 Pseudomonadota bacterium
CCTGGCGATTTTCCGCGAGCTGACCGAAAAGGCCTCCGGCATCCGCCGCCCCGGCGCTGCCTCGCTGGATCTGGCCTACGTCGCCGCCGGTCGCCTGGATGGCTTCTGGGAATTCGGCCTGTCGCCCTGGGACATGGCGGCCGGCACGCTGCTGATCTCCGAAGCTGGCGGCCTAGTCAGCGACCTCAACGGTGACGCCAACTATCTGGACACCGGCAACATCGTCGCCGGCACTCCCCGGGTTTTCGGCGCGCTGCTGCAGATCATCCAGAGCCACCGCGGCGACACCCTGAGCCGCGGCTAAGCGCCTCCGCGCCCCTCGCCCTGCCTAGCCCGGAGTCTCGCGATTCCGGGCTTTGTCTTTGGTTCTGCTTTTTTGTCCCTGCCGTCTTTCGCTTCTGCCATATTTCCCTGGCTATCCGGCGGATAGTCAGCAGCCACTCCGGCCCGTACAGGCGAAAAGCAAATAACCACACGCCAGTCTCGCTGCGGCCAGCCAGCCGCAAACCACGCCGCAAGACCATGATTTAAAACAATTCCGCGGCCCTTTCGGCATCTTCCCGACGCCTGGCACACCCCCTGCTTTAACCCCCTCGCCTGACCACGACAAGAACGGGGGAACACGGAGTGACCGAAACTTTTTACGACGTACTGCGCCGCCAGGGGATCACCCGCCGCAGTTTTCTGAAATTCTGCAGCCTGACTGCCACCTCGCTGGGGCTCTCCAGTGCTGCTGCGCCGCGCATCGCCCATGCGCTCGAAACCAAGCCGCGCACGCCGGTGATCTGGCTGCACGGGCTGGAATGCACCTGCTGCTCCGAATCCTTCATCCGCTCGGCGCATCCGCTGACCAAGGATGTGGTGCTGTCGATGCTGTCCCTCGATTACGACGACACGCTGATGGCCGCCGCCGGGCATCAGGCCGAAGCGATCATCGAAGAGGTCAAGAAGAAGTACAAGGGCAACTACATCGTCGCCGTCGAAGGCAATCCGCCCCTGAACGAAGACGGGATGTTCTGCATCCACGGCGGCCGCCCCTTCGTCGAAGTGCTGAAGGAAACCTGCGCCGACGCCAAGGCCATCATTTCCTGGGGCGCCTGCGCCTCCTACGGCTGCGTGCAGGCCGCCAAGCCGAACCCGACCCGCGCCACGCCGGTGCACAAGGTCATCTCCGGCAAGCCGATCATCAATGTGCCGGGCTGCCCGCCGATCGCCGAAGTCATGACCGGCGTCGTCACCTACATGCTGACCTTCGACCGGATTCCGGAACTCGACCGTCAGGGTCGGCCGAAGATGTTCTACGGCCAGCGCATCCACGACAAATGCTATCGCCGCGGCCATTTCGACGCCGGCCAGTTCGCCGAAGCCTGGGATGACGAGGGCGCCCGCAAGGGTTACTGCCTGTACAAGATGGGCTGCAAGGGGCCGACCACCTACAACGCCTGCTCGTCGATGCGCTGGAACGGCGGCGTCAGCTGGCCGGTCCAGTCTGGCCACGGCTGTATCGGCTGCTCGGAAGAAGGCTTCTGGGACAAGGGCAGCTTCTACGACCGGGTCACCGACATCAAGGCCTTCGGCATCGAAGGTAACGCCGACAGCATCGGCAAGGCCGCCGCCGGCACCGTCGGCGCCGCCATCGCCGCCCACGCCGCCGTGACCGCCCTCGCCCGCGCCCGCCAGAAGGCCGGCGAAACCGAATCCTCCGGAGAAAAATAAGATGGCTGCCTACGAAACCCAGGGCTTCAAGCTCGACAACTCCGGCAAGCGGGTCGTCGTCGACCCGGTCTGCCGTATCGAGGGCCACCTGCGGGTGGAAGTGAACCTCGACGACAAGAACGTCATCCGCAACGCCGTTTCCACCGGCACGATGTGGCGCGGCCTGGAAGTCATCCTCAAGGGCCGCGATCCCCGCGACGCCTGGGCCTTCACCGAGCGCATCTGCGGCGTCTGCACCGGCACCCACGCGCTGACCTCGGTCCGCGCCGTCGAAGACGCGCTGAACATCCAGATTCCGGAAAACGCCAACACCATCCGCAACCTGATGCAGCTGAACCTCTACGTTCATGACCATCTGGTGCACTTCTACCACCTGCACGCGCTGGACTGGGTGGATGTGGTCTCGGCGCTGAAGGCGGACCCGAAGCGGACTTCGGAGCTGGCCCAGAGCATTTCCTCCTGGCCCCTCTCCTCCCCCGGCTACTTCCGCGACCTGCAGAACCGGCTGAAGAAGTTCGTCGAATCCGGCCAGCTCGGCCCGTTCATGAACGGCTACTGGGGCAACCCGGCCTACAAGCTGCCGCCGGAAGCCAACCTGATGGCCGTGGCCCACTACCTGGAAGCCCTGGATTTCCAGAAGGAAATCGTCAAGGTCCACACCATCTTCGGCGGCAAGAACCCGCACCCGAACTGGCTGGTCGGCGGCGTGCCCTGCCCGATCAACGTGCACGACACCGGCGCGGTGGGCGCGATCAACATGGAACGCCTCAACATGGTGGGCAAGATCATCGACGACACCATCGCCTTCGTCGACAACGTCTACATCCCGGACCTGCTGGCGATCGCCTCGTTCTACAAGCACTGGGGCGCCATCG
>JBEBBF010000127.1:0-3528 GCA_041158545.1 Pseudomonadota bacterium
TGCTCGACCTGTCCGCGCTGCAACAGTACTGGGACATTGCCCTGCTGGTTGCCCTGGCCCGCATCGTCAGCAAAACCTTCACGCTGTTCTACGCCCACGAAATGCTGCAACTGACGCCGGAGCAAAGCCTCGCCGTCGGCATCGGCCTGATGCCGATGTCGAGCGTGGCGCTGACCCTGCTGGCCGAGGGCCAAAGCTTCCCCCACGGCCAGGGGATCATCGCGGTCATCAACGCGACGATTTTCATCATGCAGCTTGCCGGCCCCTATGCCACCCAAACCGCAATCAAGAACCTGGGAGAGGCCTCGCTTCTACCCGGTCACCGAGGAGATTCCCATTGAAAACACGCATTGGCCTGATGGGCTACGGCCGGGCTGGCAGTGCCGCCGCCAGGGTGATTCAGGCACACCCGGACTATCAACTCAGCTGGATCATGCGCCGGAACCCCCAAGCTGTATGTGGGGACGTACCGGTTCATTCCATCTATGAGAAAAAGCTTGCGGTTCTGCTGGACGAAAGCCCGGTGGAGGCCATCATCGATTTTTCCAATCACGATGCCATCTACGGCTATGGCCCCGAGATTGCCATGCGGAAAATCGCCTTGGTCAGCGCCATTTCCTCCTACACCGCCCCGGAAGAACAATATCTTCACTCCCTCGGCCAGACGACCCGGGTGCTCCACTCCGCCAACATCACACTGGGAATCAATTTCCTGATGCTGGCCGCCAGCCTGCTGCGCCGGATGGCCCCGTTTGCCGATATCGCAATCCTTGAACAACACTTCCGGGAAAAACCGGAAGTTTCCGGAACCGCCGTCAAATTGGCCAACCGGCTCGCGGTACATCAGGATGACATCGTTTCCCTACGCCTGGGCGGCATTGTCGGCCAGCACGAAGTGATCTTCGGCTTTCCCTACCAGACCGTCCGTTTGATCCACAACTCGATCAGCAAGGAAGCGTTCGGCACCGGCGCGCTCCATGCACTGGGCTTGCTGCTGCAGGAACCCACAGGCAGCTACACCCTGGATCAATTGCTGCTCAAATCCATCCAGACCGAACTGGCGACCATGTCATGACCACGCTGCTGTACGGCCTTTTCAATCTCCGCCACGATCAGGCGCCGGCCAAACAGATCGATGACACCCTCCGCCAGGGTTTGTCCCTGGCAGGGACCAACATGTGGGTGCTGATTCTGGCCATCGTCATCGCGTCCATCGGTTTGAACGTCAATTCCACCGCCGTCATCATCGGTGCGATGCTGATCTCGCCCTTGATGGGGCCGATCATGGGGATAGGTTACGGCGCCGGGATCAACGACTTTCCGCTGATCCGGCTGGCTGCGCGGAATCTGCTGATTTTCCTGTTCATCAGCCTGAGCAGCTCGACGCTGTACTTCCTGATTTCACCGCTGACCCAGGCGCATTCCGAACTGCTAGCCCGCACCACGCCGACCCTATGGGACGTCTTGATCGCCTTCAGCGGCGGCGCTGCCGGAATCATCGCCGCCACTCGCAAGGACAAAACCCTGGTTCTACCCGGTGTCGCCATCGCCACCGCGCTGATGCCCCCCCTCTGCACCGCCGGCTACGGGCTGGCCACCGCCAACTTCAAATTCTTCATCGGCGCCTTCTACCTGTTCTTCATCAACAGCGTGTTCATCGCCCTCGCCGCTCTGATCCTGGTCAAGCTGATGAAATTACCGCAGCACCGCTATCTGGACGACGGCGAAAGAAAGCGGGCTCGCCTCTGGATCAGCCTGATTGTGCTGATCACGCTGATCCCCAGCGCCTTCCTCGCGGTCCGTCTGGTTCAGGATGAATACTTCGGCCAACGCGCCCAGCAATTGCTGGCGCGGGTCCAGGACAACAAGGCGTTGATCCTGCTCAGTCACGAAATCAATCGGGAAGGGCGCAAGGTCTCGTTGATCATCGCCGGCGACAGCCTGACCAATGCGGCCTTGGCCGACATCAACCACGCTGCCGCCACGCTGGGACTGGACAGTCCGCAACTGGACATCCGCGTTGCCGGCAAAACCGAATACGACACCGAGAAGCTGCGCAAACAATTGCACGCGGAAATTTTGCGGGACGCCCTCCAGGTCATGAACCAGGATCACGCCGCCGCCCGGACAAAAACCGAAGAAAACCTTAAAAACAAAATGGCTGAGCCGGGCGAGATATTCTACGAAGCCAGAGCCATATTCCCGGCCATTGAAACGCTGACCCTGGGAAAAGCATTAAGCACCCGCATTGGGCGCCAGGCGGATAACCAGGAATCATCCGTGGTCATCATTCTCGAAGTCATCAGCCGAAAACCACTTTCTGCTGAAGAGCAAACCCGTTTCCGCCGCTGGGTCAGCGCCAGGCTACAAAACAAAGAAACCCGCATCCTGTTTTCGACCAGCGGGCGCAAATAATATTTGATTCACCAATCAATAAACCCTAGCGGAATTTCAATTCCACTCTTTGCCAGCGTAACTGGCACGCCTCACTCCGGCAGGATTTGGCCGGCGTTTCGCCACCAGAACTGAGCAAGCGAATTTGCGCCCGCCGCACCCCTTTACTCAACAGGAATCGCTTGATGCTGCTCAAACGCTGGTCGGCCACCACGGTATTGAGGCTGCGACTGCCCAAATCATTGGTGTAGGCCCGCAATAGCAGGATTTTTCTGCGGTTTTCGTTGAGCGCCCGTGCATGCCTGCCCAGCAGCGTCTGGGCCGGGCCATCGAGTTCCGCCTTGCCATGACGGAAAAAAATGTTCCATTCCGGGTCCAGCGGACTCGTCGTGTCATCACCTTGATCAATCGGGTCCATTCTGGATTCTGAAATGGCTACCAATGGGGGTTCATTGCCTGCTGCCGCGACAACCGGAACAGCAACGGGATCCGGGCTGGCTGATTCCGGAACCCACTCTGGGTGCACTGATTTACCACCGCCACAGGCCGATAATCCAGAAAACATAATAAGGAAAAGCAGCCTTGAATTCATTTTTCCGCGCATGCTTATTTACCAAATCCGATAATCCTGCATTTTATCCCAACAGCGGGTTTATTCGAATTCAGAACTCCAGCGGATCGACTTCCAGATGCCAGCGCAGCCGCGCCGGCTTTTTCAGCTGCTCGATGCCGGCGCGCCACTGGGGCAGGAATTGCTGCAGGGCCGGGCGGGACAGGGATTCCACCAGGAGTTGCGCCCGCTCCAGATTCGCCAGCCGCGCCATGCGCATCGGCACCGGGTCGAACAGCGCGATGTCCGGGTGGCCGGCGGGGTCGAGCAAGGCCACCGCGGCCTGGAGGAAGGCCAGCGCCACCGCCATTTCCGGGGCTTCGGCCCGTAACATCGCCTGGAAGGTATAGGGCGGGAAGCCGGCCTGGCGCCGTTCCGTCAGCAGGGTCGCGGCATAGCCGGGGTAATCGTGGGCGACCAGCGCCTGATACAGCGGATGATCCGGATACTGGGTCTGGACCAGCACTTCGCCGGGCAGCTCCGCCCGCCCGGCCCGCCCCGCCACCTGCATCAGCTGCGCAAAC
>JBEBBF010000128.1:0-2841 GCA_041158545.1 Pseudomonadota bacterium
CGACGAAGAGTTCGCCCTCGCCCGCCGCTTCCGGGATCACCAGGATCTCGACGCGGCTCGCGACCTGGTGCTGTCGCATCTGCGTTTCGTCGTGCACATCGCGCGTGGTTACACGGGCTATGGCCTGCCGGTCGCCGACCTGATCCAGGAAGGCAATGTCGGCCTGATGAAGGCAGTGAAACGCTTCGATCCGGCCCGCGGCGTGCGGCTGGTTTCCTTTGCGATCCACTGGATCAAGGCGGAAATCCACGAATACATCCTGAAAAACTGGCGGCTGGTCAAAGTCGCCACCACCAAGGCTCAGCGCAAGCTGTTCTTCAATCTGCGCAGCCTGAAGTCCGAATACGAGGGCATCGAAAGCCTCTCTCCCGGCCAGGCGGGTGAAATCGCCCAGCGGCTGGGCGTGAAGCCGGAAGAAGTCGTCGAAATGGAAACCCGTCTCGGCGGCCACGATCTGGCGCTGGAAGGCAATCCCGACGATGGCGAAGACCAGTTCGCGCCGATCGACTATCTGGCGGACTCCGCCTACGAACCGACCAAGGTCATCGAAAGCCGGGAATACGCCCGGCTGCAGGATCAGGGTCTGCAAGGCGCACTGTCCAGCCTGGACCCGCGCAGCCGTCGCATCATCGAAGCCCGCTGGCTGCACGACGGCGAAGCCGCGACGCTGCACGAACTGGCTGCTGAATTCGGCGTCTCCGCCGAGCGCATCCGCCAGCTGGAAAGCAAGGCGCTGAGCAAGATGCGCGGCCTGCTGACCCACTGAAGCGGCACAGCCCCTTCAATGCAAAAAGCCCGCATCCTGCGGGCTTTTTGCATTGAACTCCGGAGATTGAATCAGCTTCGTCTGGACAACTCATCCAGCAGACGAAGATGGATGCCGTTGAAGCCGCCGTTGCTCATCACCAGCAGATGATCCCCTGGGCGCGCTTCAGCAATGATTTTACCGACCAGTTCGTCGAAATTCTCGCCCACAAACGCCCGCTCACCCAGCGGCGCCAGCGCACCGGCCGCATCCCAGCCAAGCTTGTTCGAGTAGCAGAACACTTTTTCTGCCAACCCCAGGCTGGCGGGCAGCTGGTCCTTCATCACACCCAGCTTCATGGTGTTCGAGCGAGGTTCCAGCACCGCAAGAATCCGCTCCGCCGGTGCAATCTTGCGCCGCAACCCGGCCAGGGTTGTCGCAATGGCCGTCGGATGGTGCGCAAAGTCGTCGTACACCGTCACTCCGGCAGCTTGCCCACGGACCTCCAGCCGGCGGCGGACACTGGCAAAGCGGGACAGGGATTCCAGCCCCTGGCGCAAGTCCACACCGACATGGCGCGCCGCCAGCAGCGCAGCGCAGGCATTGGCGCGGTTATGGGCACCGGAAAGGTGCCAGGTCGTCGCGCCAATCTGCCCGTCGGGACCATGTAGAACCAGGCTGCCGTCGGCGTCATCGCCGGTGACGTGGTAGGACTGATGGTCATTGAACCACTGCAACGGCGTCCAGCAGCCCCGCTCGATCACCCGTTGCAGGCTCAGCTCGGCCGCATTGGCGACGATCAGCCCGGAACGGGGCAGCGTCCGCACAAGATGGTGGAATTGCCGCTCAATCGCTTCCAGATCAGGGAAGATGTCCGCGTGATCGAACTCCAGATTGTTCAGCACCAGCGTGCGCGGCCGGTAATGCAGGAACTTGGAGCGCTTGTCACAAAAGGCCGTGTCGTACTCGTCGGCTTCGATGACGAAAAAGGGGGTCGCCCCCGGCCGGGCAGAAACGGAGAAATTCAGCGGCACGCCACCAATCAGGAAGCCTGGCGCCAGACCGGCATCTTCCAGAATCCAGGCAAGCATCGATGCGGTGGTCGTCTTGCCATGCGTTCCCGCCACGCCCAGCACCCAGCGATCCCGCAGAATGTGTTCGGCCAGCCACTGCGGACCGGACACATAAGGCAAGCCCTGGTCCAGAATCGCTTCCAGCAACGGATTTCCCCGTGAAATGGCGTTGCCGATCACGAAAACATCGGGCTGCAGCGCCAGTTGCTCCTCGCCATACCCCTCGATCAGCTCGATTCCGGCAGCCCGCAACTGGTCGCTCATCGGCGGATAAACGCCAGCATCGCAGCCGGTTACCCGGTGGCCGGCATGGCGCGCCAGCTGGGCAACGCCGCCCATGAAGGTTCCGCAAACGCCGAGGATATGAATGTGCATGAGGGGTTCCCGGTTAGAATCGGTCGCAAATCAACAAGGCCGCGATTTTAACGCGACATTCCCCATGGCCCGCCACGACCGCACCCGCTCACTCCACGGCCGCGCCCAGATCGCCACCACCGCTGCCCGACTGATGGCACAGGATGGCATCACCGATTACGGCATGGCCAAACGCAAGGCCGCCCGCCAGTTGGGCCTGCCGGAAAACGGCCAGATGCCGGACAACGCAGAAGTCGAAGCCGAACTCCGCATCTACCAGTCCCTGTTCCAGGACGACGAGCAGCACCAACATCTACTGGAACTTCGGCGAATCGCGCTGGAAATCATGGAGAACCTGGCGGCTTTTCGCCCTTATCTGACCGGATCGGTGCTGGAAGGCACCGCAGGCGAATTTTCCAGCATTGACCTGTTCCTGTTCCCCGACAGCGCCAAGGAAGTGGAAATCTTCCTCTTGAACCAGGGCATTCCGTTCAACCACGCTGAACCGCGCAACGAAAAGGCCGAAGCCGTACTGGTGCTGGATTGCGAGATCGCCGACGCCAATCTGGTGATTTTCCCACCGCAACTGGAGCGGATCAGCTTCAAATACCGGGACGGACGGCCGCGGGACAGGATACGTGCCGAGGCACTGGCGGAATTGCTGGCGCA
>JBEBBF010000129.1:0-6121 GCA_041158545.1 Pseudomonadota bacterium
CACGGCGACGCTGCGCGAACAGGGCCAGTCCCGTTTCACGACGCTGAACCGGCACAAGGACGGCCGGGACATCCCCATCGAGGCGACGATTTATTTCCTCGAAGACAGGCTGGGCGGCGGCCCCCGCTTCATCACTTTCGTCACCGACATCACCGAGCGCCAGCAGCAGGAGGCCAGCCTGCGGGAGGCCAAACTGCAGGCGGAAGCGGCCAACCAGGCCAAGAGCGCCTTCCTGGCGAACATGAGCCATGAGATCCGGACGCCGATGAACGCGATCATCGGCCTGACCCACCTGCTGCGCCGCGACATCCGCAACCCGGAACATCTGGACCGGCTGAGCAAGATCGCCGCCGCCGCCGACCATCTGCTCAGCGTCATCAGCGACATCCTCGACCTGTCGAAGATCGAAGCGGACAAGGTGGTGCTGGAAAACCGGCCGTTCGACCTGGAATCGGTGCTGAACCGGGTCAGCACGATGATGATCGACCGTATCCGCGACAAGAAACTGGAACTGCTGATCGACGCCACCCCCGGCCATTACCGGGTCAGCGGCGACGCCACCCGGCTGACCCAGGCGCTGCTGAACTACCTGGGCAACGCGGTCAAATTCACCGAGCAGGGCAGTATCACGCTGCGCTCCCGCGTCCTCGCACAGGACGAAACGACGCTGCTGGTCCGCTTCGAGGTCGAAGACACGGGCATCGGCATCAGCACCACGGCGCTGTCCCGGCTGTTCCAGCCTTTCCAGCAGGCAGACAACTCCACGACCCGTCGCTTTGGCGGCACCGGCCTGGGGCTGGCCATCACCCGCCGGCTGGCGGAACTGATGGGCGGCGAAGCCGGCGCCCGCAGCGAACCCGGCCAGGGCAGCTGTTTCTGGATGACCGCCCGGCTGGGTTGTGTCGATGTCGTGGAAGCCGGACCGCCGCTCCCGGCGCTGAGCAACTGTCGCGCCCTGGTGGTCGATGACAACCCGATCAGCCGGATGATCGACCTCCAGTTGCTGCGTCAGGCCGGGCTCGCCGCCAGCGATGCCGGCAGCGGCACCCAGGCCCTGGCCGCGTTGCAACACGCGGATCAGGCCGGCGAGCCCTGTACGCTGGTCCTGCTCGACCTGCTGATGCCGGGCATCGACGGCTTCGAAACCCTGCGCCAGATACGCCGGCTGCCACTGGGCCGCCAGCCCATGGCCTGGCTGGTCACCGCGTCCGGCGACCCGGCGATCATCGAGGATGCGCCCGGTGCCGGTTTCGCCGAAGTCCTGCTGAAACCGCTGACCCCGTCGCTGATGCAAGACGCGCTGGAACGGCAGTTGCCGCAGTTGCTGAACCCGCAGCTGCCGCAGGCCAGCGCCAACCCCGAGGCCAACAGCGCCGAACCCGTCCCGCTCGGCAGCTTCCACAACCAGCGGGTGCTGGTGGTCGAGGACGAGCCGATCAACCGGGAAATCGCCGTCGAGATTCTGCAGGGCTTCGGCCTGCAGGTGGATACCGCGGAACACGGACGCCAGGCGCTCAGCCAGGTGGTGCAGCGGCCCTATGACCTGATCCTGATGGACATGCAGATGCCGGAAATGGACGGTATCGAGGCCACCCGGCTGATCCGCCAGCTTCCCACCTGCCGGACGCTGCCGATCATCGCGATGACCGCCAATGCCTTCGAGGAAGACCGGCAGCGCTGCCTCGATGCGGGCATGAACGACTTCGTCACCAAGCCGGTATTCCCGGAAACCCTGCACGACTGTCTGCACCGCTGGCTGGGCGAAAACTGATCCGGCACCCCGCCCGTCCGGCAGCGACCGCCGACCGGCCCTGGCCAAAATGCGACAAATGAATATAAATTTCTCTTGTCATTTCATTTTCTGCCGTTTTTCGCCCTCCTTCACCCCGGCGGCCCGCTACAATACGCGCCGCCGAATTTCCGAGAACACCCCATGCCCGGCCTGCTCCGACTGCTGACTCGCCCGCTGATCCGCAAGCTGATTCACCCGCTGATCCGCCCGCTGATTCGCCCATTTTTCGCGCTGTGCTGCCTGGCTGGCCTGGCTTTTCCGGCCCAGGCCGCCGGCGAAAGCTACAGTTTCGGCGTGTTGTCGCAACGCAGCGCCGTACTGACTGCCCAGTACTGGAACCCCATCCTCGCCCACGTCGAGCGCAAGACCGGCGTCAAGCTGCTGCTGCGCGCCGCCCGCACCGCGCCGGAGTCCAACGAGGCCACCGAGCGAGGCGACTACGACTTCGTGTATTCCAACACCATCTTCATGCCGAAGATGCAGCCCGCCGGCTACCGGGTGATCCTGCGGCCGCGGGAAGAAGGCATCACCGGCCAGATCGTCACGCTGGCCGAATCGCCGATCCGCAACCTGAAAGACCTCGACGGCCGCCCGGTGGGCTTTCCGTCCCAGGCCGCCTTCGTCGGTTATGCGCTGCCGATGGACCACCTGCTGCGCCAGGGCCTGACCGTCACGCCGGTTTTCGGTGGCAACCAGGAAGGCATCATCGCCCAGCTGAAAGCGGGCAAGGTGGTCGCAGCCGGGGTGAACAACCAGGTCATGAAAGCCTTCGCCAGCCGGGAAAACCTCAATTACCGGGTGTTGTGGGAATCCAGGGTGTTCCACAACCTGCCGATTGCCGTGCATCCCCGCGTCCCCAAGGCGGTGGCCGATGCGGTACGCACCGCCATCGACAACATGGACGCCGACCCGGAAGGCCTGCGCATCCTCAGCGAAACCGGGCAGGTCATCGGCCAGAAGCCGCCCTACGGCTTCATCGCCGCCAGTCCCGAGGACTACCGGAACTACACCGATTTCTATCGCGACACCCTGGTCAAGGACATCAAATAACTCATGGCTACCGCCTGGCAACGCTTCTGGAACAGCCAGCCCTTCCTGATCCGCCTGCTGGCCACCGCCAGCCTGGCGCTTCTGGTGGCCGGCGCAGCGATGGTCTTCTTTGCCGCGACGCAGGAGGCAGAAGAAATTCGTGCCGACCTGCAAAACGAAATGAACAAGGAACGGGAGACACTCCCGGCCACCTTGTCGGAGCTGGTTGTCATCGGAGACTTCGCCACGCTGCAGCAAAGCCTGGACCGCTACGTCGCCCGGCCGCTGATTTCCTCCCTGGAATTTCAGGATCTGACCGGCGCCCGGATCATCAGCCTTGATCAGCCGGTCCCGCAACACCACCCGGACTGGTTTGGCCGCAAGTTCGGTTTTGCCGACCTGAAGGAGGAAGTCGCGGTCCAGGTGGGCGGCCGGGAATACGGCAAGCTCAAGCTGCACCTGACCGCCACCGGCCTCGCCAACCGGGCCTGGGATCATCTGCTGAGCCACCTCTCGATCCTGCTGCTGGCGATCCTGATGGACTTCTTCGGCATCTGGCTGGTGCTGCGCAGCAGTCTGGCGCCGCTCCAGCACCTGAAAGCCGGGGTTGAAGCGATTTCCCTGGGCCAGCTGGAAACCCGGCTGGACGAAGAAGGCGCCCGCGAATTGCAGACCGTGCTGGTCGCCTTCAACAGGATGGCCGAATCGATCCGCCAGGCCCAGCGCGACCTGCGGGTGTCGGAAGAACGGCTGCAACTGGCGATCAATGGCGTAAACGACGGCATCTGGGACTGGAACATCGCCAGTGGCGAGATATACCTGTCGCCGAAGTGGAAGGAAATGCTCGGCTACGCCGACGACGAACTCGATAACGCCCGCGGCACCTTCGAGGAACTGCTGCACCCGGAAGACAAGGAAATCGCCCGCGGCGCGCTGATTGCCTACCTGAACCGCAGCCTCGACGAATTCCAGATCGAATTCCGGATGCGCCACCGGGACGGCAGCTGGCGCTGGATATTGAGCCGCGGCGAAGCCCAGTGGGATGCCCAGGGCCAGCCGTTCCGGATGACCGGATCCCATTCCGACATCACCGCCCGCCGGGAAGCCAGCGATGCGCTACGCGCCGCCCTGCGTTACGCCCGCAGCCTGCTGGAAGCCAGCCTGGACCCGCTGGTCACGATCAACCCGGAAGGCAAGATCACCGACGTCAATACCGCCACCGAGCGGGTCACCGGCCTGACCCGCGAACAACTGCTCGGCAGCGACTTCACCGACTACTTCAGCAATCCCGCCCAGGCCCGCGCCGGCTACCGGGACGCCTTCGCCCGCGGCTTCGTCACCGATTACCCGCTGGCGATCCGCCACATCAACGGCCAGTTGACCCAGGTGCTCTACAACGCCAGCGTCTATCGCGACGAAGCCGGCAAGGTCGCCGGCGTCTTCGCCGCGGCGCGGGACATCACCGCCCGCAAGAAGGCGGAAGACGAACTCCAGCAATACCAGAAACACCTGGAAGACCTGGTCGCCGAGCGGACCGACGACCTGCACCGGGCCAAGGAAGCAGCGGAAACCGCCAACATCGCAAAGAGCACCTTCCTGGCCAACATGTCCCACGAGATCCGGACGCCGCTGAACGCCATCCTCGGCATGACCAACCTGATCAACCGGGCCGGCGTCACCCCGCAACAGGCGGAACGGCTGCTGAAGATCGAGGATGCCGGCCAGCACCTGCTGGAAATCATCAACGCCGTGCTTGATCTGTCGAAGATCGAAGCCGGCAAGTTCACGCTGGAAGAAACCGACGTGAACCTGGGCAGCATCGCCGCCAACGTGGTGTCGATGCTCGCCGAGCGGGCGCACGGCAAGGGGCTGCAGCTGTTCATCGAAAGCCGCCCCCACCCGCACCGGCTGCTGGGCGACCCCACCCGCATCCAGCAGGCCTGGCTGAACTTCGCCGCCAACGCGGTCAAATTCACCCAGAGCGGCCATGTCATCCTCCGCGCCCAGGTCGTCGAAACCCGCGGCGAACAAATCACCGTCCGTTTCGAAGTCGAGGACACCGGGATCGGCATCCCTGCAGACGCCCTCTCCCGGCTGTTCACCACCTTCGAACAGGCTGACAACTCCACGACCCGCCGCTACGGCGGCACCGGCCTCGGCCTCGCGATCACCCGCAAGCTGGCCCAGCTGATGGGCGGCGAAGCCGGCGCCCGCAGCGAACCCGGCGTCGGCAGCACCTTCTGGTTCACGGTGACCCTGCGCCAGGCCAGCCTGACGGAACTGCGGGAAGTCATCCCCGCCACCAACGCCTCGGAAAGCATCCTCCGCAACGAATACCGCGACCGCCGGCTGCTGCTGGTCGAAGACGACCCGGTCAACCGGGAAATCACCTACGAAACCCTGCGGCTGGCGGAACTGGACATCGACTGCGCCGAAGATGGCCTCCAGGCCGTGCAGTTCGTCCGTGACAAGCACTACGACCTGGTGCTGATGGACATCCAGATGCCCAACCTCGACGGCCTCAGCGCCACCCGGCAGATTCGGGCGCTGCCCCGGGGCGGGCAACTGCCCATCCTGGCGATGACCGCCAACGCCTTCGCCGAAGACCGAGCCCGCTGCATGCAGGCCGGCATGAACGACTTCATCGCCAAGCCGGTCAAGGCTGAAGCCCTGTTCACCACCATCCTGCGCTGGCTCAAGCGTTCCTGAACGCCAGAGGAAAAAGCCCGGAACGCTTTTTTCACCGCGCCGGCTGTCGTGATTCCCCTACAACGGAATCACCGATTCCGCGATAGGCGGCCCAGCCCCGTCCGGCAACAATCCTTTCCGACAGATCGCGCCAGCCAAGCCGGTGGCGCGCCGCAGCGTAGCGGGAAGGAGAAATCGCGATGGCGAAAAAAGCAGGGTTCAGGCTGGGCATCTACGTCTTCAAGGACGCGGAAATCGTCGATTACGCGGCGCCGGCCGGGGTGTTTTCCGTCGCCCGCCGGCTCGACCCGGAACTCGACACGCTACTGATCGCCGAGGCGATGCGGCCGGTGCAAACCCAGGCCGGCTTCACGCTGCTGCCCAACGCCAGCTTTGCCGACCAGCCGGCGCTGGACGCCTTTCTGATCCCCGGCGGCTTCGGCACCCGCCAGGAAATGCACAACACCCGGCTGCACGCCTACATCCGCGCCCTGCCCGCCGACTGCCTGCTGACCAGCGTCTGCACCGGTTCGTGGATTTACGCCCGGATGGGCCTGCTCGACGGCCTGCCGGCGACCAATCGCAAGGAGCCGGACCGCCTCGAAGCCTCGC
>JBEBBF010000130.1:0-3165 GCA_041158545.1 Pseudomonadota bacterium
CTTCGCGCTGCTGTCGACCTTTGCCGACAAGCTGGAGACGGTCAAACAGGTCATCGTGCTGAGCGACGACCCGGTGCTGCCCGCCTGCCCGCTGCCGCCGGCCGGGGAATACGAAGCCCTGCTCGCCGCGGCCAGCCCGGACTACGACTTCCCGGATTTCGACGAAAACACCCGCGCCACCACCTTCTACACCACCGGCACCACCGGCCAGCCCAAGGGCGTCTATTTCAGCCACCGCCAGCTGGTGATGCACACCATGGCCGCGGCAACGGCGCTGGGCACCGCCGCCCACCAGGGCCGGCTGCATCGGGAAGACGTCTATATGCCGATCACCCCGATGTTCCACGTCCATGCCTGGGGCCTGCCCTATGTCTCGACGCTGCTGGGGCTGAAGCAGGTCTATCCCGGCCGTTACCAGCCCGACCTGCTGCTGAAGCTGGTCGAACAGGAAAAGGTCACGTTCTCCCACTGCGTGCCAACCATCCTGCACATGCTGCTGAATTCGCCGCTGAGCAAGCAGATCGACCTGCGCGGCTGGAAGGTGATCATCGGCGGCTCGGCGCTGCCGCAGGCGATGGCCCAGGCGGCGCTGGCCCTGGGCATCGATGTGTTCACCGGCTACGGGATGTCGGAAACCTGCCCGATCCTGACGCTGGCGCATCTGGACAGCGAGATGCTGGCCGCCCCCGCCGCCGAGCAGGCCCGGCTGCGCGCCAAGACCGGCAAGCCGCTGCCGCTGGTGGATTTGCGCATCGTCGATGGCGAAATGGCCGACCTGCCCCACGACGACAAGGCCAGCGGCGAAGTCGTGGTCCGCTGCCCCTGGCTGACCCAGGGTTATCTGAAGGCGGAAGAGGCCTCGGAAGCGCTGTGGGAAGGCGGCTATCTGCACACCAGCGACATCGGCCGGATCGACCCGGCCGGCTTCGTGCAGATCACCGACCGGATCAAGGATGTGATCAAGACCGGCGGCGAATGGATTTCCTCGCTGCTGCTGGAAGACATCATCGCCCAGCACCCGGCGGTCAGCGAAGTCGCGGTGATCGGAGTCAAGGACGACAAATGGGGCGAACGGCCGCTGGCGCTGGTGGTGGTCAAGGCCGATCACCAGGTGACGCCGCAGGCGCTGCGCCATCACGTCATCCATGCCACCGAAAGCGGCGAAGTCACCCGCTACGGCATCCTGGTCCAGGTCCGGCTGGTCGATGCCATCACCCGCACCAGCGTCGGCAAGGTCAACAAATTGCAACTGCGGCAGCAGTACCCCCAGTAGGCCGGTCGCGGAATCTTTTGCTCCGGGCGCAGTCGGACCCCGCTGCCGCACCCGGAGCCCCGCTCCCGGCCCGCTGCCGCCCCGAACCGACCCATGAACGAAGCCTGCAATGACTGACTCCCCTGCCGCTCCCCCCGCAAGCCCGAGCGCCACGCCCGCCCAGGTCTGGCTGGTTGGCGCCGGCCCCGGTGACCCGGAACTGCTGACGCTGAAGGCCGCCCGGCTGATCGCCGCCGCCGACGTGATCGTCTATGACCATCTGGTCGGCCCCGGCATCCTCGACCTCGCCCGCCCGGACGCCGAACGCATCTACGCCGGCAAGCAATCCTCCAGGCACAGCCTGCCGCAGCAGGACATCAACGCCCTGCTGGTCCGGCTGGCCCAGGCCGGCAAGCAGGTCGTCCGGCTCAAGGGCGGCGACCCCTTCATCTTCGGCCGCGGCGGCGAGGAACTGGAAACCCTGCACGCCAGCGGCGTTCCCTTCGCCGTCGTCCCCGGCGTCACCGCCGCCGCCGGCTGCGCCGCCTATGCCGGCTTCCCGCTGACCCACCGCAACCACGCCCAGTCCGTCGTCTTCGTCACCGGCCACCTCAAGGACGGCAGCGTCGATCTCGACTGGCCGGCGCTGGCCCGCCCCCGCCAGACCGTGGTGTTCTACATGGGCGTCGGCGGCGCTGCGTCGATCTGCCAGCAGATGATCGCCCACGGCCTGCCCGCCGACACCCCCGCCGCCGCGATCCGCTGCGGCACCCTGCCGCAACAGCAAACCGTCCTCGCCGACCTCGCCACGCTACCCGCCCGCCTGCAGGAACGGCAGATCACCCCGCCGGCGCTGCTGGTGGTCGGCGGCGTCGTCCAACTGCAAGCCCAACTTTCCTGGTTCGAACAAAACCTGCCATGACCTCGCCCGCCCGCTTTTTCCACCGCTTCTTCCGCCGCAGCCCCTGGCCGCTGCTGCTCGCCGCCGGCCTCGGCCTCGCCGCCCCCGCCGCCCAGGCCCACTCGGTCCGCGAACTCCTTGACGACTGCCGTACCGCGCTGCTGTGGCTCGCCGCCGACAACCGCCCGCGCAGCGGCAACGAGCAGGGTGGCCGCTGCGTCGCCTATGTCAACGGTTTCGCCGACGGCTACCGGATCGGCGAATACCTGGCTGACAAGGTCGGCGTCAGCCTCAACGCCCTCTGCCTGCCCCAGGGTCCGGACGCCTCCGGCCGCATGGTCCGCGCCCTGGTTTCCCACCTGCACCTGCTCCCCGGCGACACCGACACCCCGCCGCAAACCCTGGTCGCCGGCGCCTTCGCCAAGGCTTTCAGCTGCGAGCCCCCCGCCGCCCCCGGCAAATAAACCCGCCGGCACCGCCTCCCCGCCTCGCCACCCCAGCCCGGAACCCCGACTCGGAAAAGCCTTGAAGTCCCCCCACCTTTTCAGGATAATCCGGGCCTTCCCCGCGCCGAGGTGGCGGAATCGGTAGACGCAGCGGATTCAAAATCCGCCGGTGGTAACATCGTGAGGGTTCGAGTCCCTCTCTCGGCACCAGATCAAAAAAGGCTTTCCCGACGGAAAGCCTTTTTTGTTGCCGCTTCCGGATTCCGCGATGAAATACCTGAGCCCTGCTGATCTTGATGAACTGTCCCGCCAGGCGGCGGCTTCGCCGCGGCAGCGGGCGAATCGCAATCTGCACGACTGCCTGGATGCACCGGTGCAGCGGCTGGCGATTGCGATGGAGCCGGCGACCTACGTCCGGCCGCACCGGCACCCGCACACCTGGGAGCAACTGCATCCGCTGCGCGGACGTTTTCTGGTGCTGTACTTCGACGAGGCCGGCACGGTGACCGGGCGGACGATCCTCGGCGAGGATTGCCTGCTGCTGGAAAACCCGGCCGGGCAATGGC
>JBEBBF010000131.1:0-7859 GCA_041158545.1 Pseudomonadota bacterium
CGAAAAGCCGGGACTCCGCCAGCCAGGCCCGGTACTTCTCGAAAAGGTCAAAGAGGCGGTCCCGTTCCTCAGCGGGAAAAATGGATTGGCGTACCCCCAGTTCCCGGTATTGCGCGCGGCTCAACACGCCGTCAGCACCGGCGGCGATGACACCCCGCAATTCCTCGAAAGCCTGATGGGCATCGATGCCGCGGAAGGCCTGCTGTTGCCGGGCAAACCAGCCAGCGAAGTCACGCCACTGGGCTTCCCGGCCCGGTGGCACCTGGAGGGACTCCATGAACTCCCGGAAGGAGAGGAAAGTCGCCTCCTGACCGGCGCGCTCAAACCCATGGCTGAAATAGAGATTGCGGGCGCTTTGAGCCAGGTAGGCCGAATGGGTGACGTAAAGCACCTCCCCTTCGGCGTGTTTCATCTTTTCGAGGGTGAGCGCGGTCTTGCCGCTGCCGGCACTGCCCACCACGATGAGCGGTGGCGGCTGACGGTAGATGGCTTCCTGCGCATCATCAAAGGAAATCACCTTGTCCAAGAGATGAATTTCCCGGCGTTCCGGGTGCAGATAGCGCACGGGCTCCGCCTCATGGGCCGCTGCGGCCACTTCCACATCGGGAATTTTCGCCTCATCCACGGCCGCACCCCGCAGGAAGCGGGATTTCTCATAGGCGTGGTGGGCGATGACTTCCAGCATCAGCGCATAAATCTGGCCGTCGTGACGCAGCAGGGAAAACAGCAGCCGGTTACTGGAATCCAGCTTGGCCCGGTAGTAAGTCCCGTAACCGCTGAGTTTCTTGACATCCGCCGAACGAAAGTCATCCCGCGCCAGCGCTTCCAGCACTTTGTTGTACTGCGGCCTGACGCCAGAGGTGTCTAGGCCGATGTATTCGAGTACTCGCATCAACAGAACCTCGCGTTGCCGTCCGCCTGTTTAGCGTTCGCGCCGCACCCGGGCGCCGAGGCGCGAGAGTTTTTCCTCGATCCGTTCGTAGCCCCGGTCCAGGTGGTAGATGCGTTCGATCACCGTTTCGCCCTGGGCGACCAGGCCGGCGATGACCAGCGAGGCGGAGGCGCGCAGGTCGGTGGCCATCACCGTGGCGCCTTCCAGACCCTGCACCCCGCGGACGATGGTGTTGCTGCCGTCGATATGGATGTCGGCGCCCAGCCGCATCAGCTCGACCGCGTGCATGAAGCGGTTCTCGAAGATGGTTTCCCGGATCGTCGCCACGCCGTCGGCGACGGCGTTGAGCGCCATGAACTGGGCCTGCATGTCGGTCGGGAACGCCGGATAAGGCGCCGTGCGCAGGCTGACGGCCTTCAGCCGCGCCGGGGCCTGGATATGGATGGCGTCCCGCTCGGTCTGGATGTCACAACCGGCGTCGAGCAGCTTGTCCACCACCGCGTCCAGATAGGCCGCTGAGGTCTTCAGCAGCCGCACGTCGCCGCCGGTCACGGCAGCGGCGCAGAGGTAGGTCCCGGTTTCGATCCGGTCCGGCATGATGCCGTGGCGGGCGCCGTGCAGTTTTTCAACGCCGCGGATCCGGATGATGTCGCTGCCGGCGCCGGAAATCTGCGCGCCCATGGCGATCAGGCAGTTGGCGAGATCGACCACTTCCGGTTCGCGGGCGGCGTTTTCGATGATGGTTTCGCCATCAGCCAGACAGGCGGCCATCATCAGGTTTTCAGTGCCGGTCACCGTGACCATGTCGGTACAGATCCGTGCGCCCTTCAGCCGGCTGGCGGTGGCGTGGATGTAGCCGTGTTCGACGCGGATTTCGGCGCCCATCGCCTGCAGGCCCTTGATGTGCTGGTCCACCGGCCGGGCGCCGATGGCGCAGCCGCCGGGCAGGGACACACGGGCTTCGCCGCAGCGGGCGAGCAACGGCCCCAGCACCAGGATCGAGGCGCGCATGGTCTTGACCAGATCGTAGGGGGCCAGCGGGTTGTTGAGCCCGCCCGCATCAAGCACCAGCCCATCCGGACCTTCCAGCGTCACACCGACGCCCATCTGGGCCAGCAGGCGCAGCATCGTCGAGATGTCGTTGAGGTGGGGCAGATTGTCGAGCTGCAGCGGCTCGGCGCTGAGCAGCGCGGCGCAGAGGATGGGCAGCGCGGCGTTCTTGGCGCCGGAGATCGTGACTTCGCCGTTAAGGGGCTGACCGCCCTGAATCACCAGCTTATCCATGTTGGCGGCTCCATTCGTCCGGGGTGAAGGTGCGGATCGACAGCGCGTGCAGCTCGCCGCTGCGCAGTACATCGCTGACGGTGCCCATCACCAGCTTCTGCCGCTGGATGCGGTTTTGTCCGGCGAAGGCCGGGCTGACGACGATGGCTTCGAAATGACTGCCATCGCCGGTGACCTGCAGTTGCTCGCAGGACATCCCGGCGCGGATCATCGTTTCAATTTTCTCGGGTTGCATCATGGGTGTTTCAGCCTCGCAATTTCCAGCCGCTGCGCAAGAGCAGAAGACTCAGCAACGAGACTCCGGCAAAGCTGGCGGCAATGACGGCCAGGCTCAGCCACGGCGAGGCGTCGGAAACGCCAAAGAAGCCGTAACGGAAACCGTCAATCATGTAAAAAACCGGGTTGTAATGGGAAAGTTGCTGCCAGAACGGGGGCAGCGAATGAATCGAGTAGAAGACGCCGGAGAGCATGGTCAGCGGCATGATCAGGAAATTCTGGAACGCCGCGAGCTGGTCGAACTTGTCGGCCCAGATGCCGGCAATCAGCCCCAGCGCCCCCAGCGTCGCGCCGCCCAGCAGCGCAATGACCAGCACCCAGGCCAGGGAATGCAGCGCCAGATCGGCAAACCAGCCGGTGACCAGCAGCACGCCCAGCCCGACCACCAGCCCCCGCACCGTTGCCGCCAGCACATAGGCGAGATACATCGTGCCGTGGGAGAACGGCGACAGCAGCACGAAGACGATGCTGCCGGTGACCTTGGCCTGGATCAGGCTGGAGGAGGAATTGGCAAAGCTGTTCTGCAGCACCTGCATGATCACCAGCCCCGGCACCAGAAAGCCGGTGTAGGGCACGCCATGGACCTGAACATGCTCGTCGAGGACGTGGGAAAAGATCAGCAGGTAGAGCAGCGCCGTCAGCACCGGCGCCGCCACGGTCTGGAAGGCGACCTTCCAGAAGCGCAGCAATTCCTTGTAGAACAGCGTGTAAAAACCGGTCATTGCTGCACCAGACGCAGGAAAACCTGCTCCAGCGTATCGCCATCATGCTGCGCCATCAGGTCGGCCGTCCGCTCCAGCGCCAGGATGCGCCCCTGCTTCAGCAGCGCCAGCCGGCTGCACAGGGCTTCGGCTTCTTCGAGGTAATGGGTGGTCAGGATGATGGTGTGGCCCTCACCGTTGAGGCGGCGGATGAATTGCCACAGCCCCTGACGCAACTCCACGTCCACGCCGGCGGTGGGCTCGTCGAGCACGATCACCGGCGGCCGATGCACCAGGGCCTGCGCCACCAGTACCCGCCGTTTCATGCCCCCGGACAACCGGCGCATATTGGTTTCGGCCTTGTTGGAGAGGTCCAGATTGGCGAGGATTTCGTCGATCCAGTCGTCGTTGCGACGCAAACCGAAATAGCCGGACTGGATGCGCAGGGTTTCCCGCACGGTGAAGAAGGGGTCGAACACCAGTTCCTGGGGGACGACGCCAAGCAGGCGGCGGGCTTCCCGGTAATCCTGCTGCACATCCCGGCCCATGACCCGAATCTGCCCGGCATCCGGCCGCACCAGCCCGGCCAGGCAGGAAATCAGCGTGGTCTTGCCGGCGCCATTGGGGCCAAGCAGCCCGAAAAACTCCCCTTGCGGAATATCCAGCGACACGCCGTCCAGCGCCTTCAGCCCGGCGTAATGCTTGGCAACGGCAGAAATGGCAACGGCAGAGGACATGCGAAAGGAGGGAGCGTGAGGAAGCCTGTTCCGCGTCAGCAGCGCGGAATCAGGGCATCCACATCGTAGAGTTCGACCATGGCCTGCACAACCGGCGGCACATTGGCATAGCGGAGATTGGCGCCCAGATCGGCGGCGGCCCGTTGCCAGGCCAGCATCAGCGAGACGGCGGATGAATCGGCTTGGGCGACGGCGCCCAGGTCAATGACCTGTTCGCCCCGCCCCAGCGCCTGACGCCCGGCCTGCAACAGCCCGGCGGCGTTGGCCAGGGTCATCGGCACCCGAATGTGCAAACGGCCGTCCGCCTGATCGATCATTTCCGGTCGGAGCCCTTGCTGTCCTGGGATTTGTTCTTGGCAGTCAGGCTGGTGATCAGCCCGTCGAATCCACTATTGCGAATCTCGGTCGTGAAGTCGTTGCGGTAGTTGTAAACCAGGCTGACTTCGCCGACGATCACATCGAAGACCTTCCAGCCGTTATCGGTCTTTTCCAGCGCGTAGTAGAGCTGCACCGGCTTGCCGCCGGGCTGCAGGATCTCGGTCTTGACGGTGACTTCCTGGTCAGCCGGTGCGAACTTGGTCGGCTTGTAGTTGATCCGCTGGTTCTTGTAGTCCGCCAGTGCGGTGGAATAGGTCCGGACCAGCAGGGTCTTGAATTCAGCGGTGACCAGCTGCTTTTGCTGCGGCGTTGCCTTTTGCCACTCCTTGCCCACCGCCAGCTGCGCCATCCGGGCAAAGTTGAAATGGGGCAGCACCTTGGCGTCGACCAGTTCCGCCAGTTTGCGGCTGCTGCCGGACTGGATGTCCTTGTCCTGCTTGATCAGCTGCAGCACTTCGTCGGTGACATTCTTGACCAGGGCATCCGGGGTCATCTCCTGGGCCTGAACCCGGAAACCGACACACAGCACCAACACCATCACGAGCCTGAAGATTACTTTCATGACCTCAAATCCTGCTGATTAATCGTCCTGACGGCTGATACGGCCGTCGGCAACCTGACTGCGACGCCGCTGCAGATAGGCATCACGAATATAGGAATATTTGTCGAACGCCGCTTCCTCGATCACCCTATCCGCCGGCAGCAGGCTGGCGCGAATGTCGACAAAGCGCAGCCCGAGCGCGCTGTTGCGAACCGGCACGTCGTCGTAACGCCGGACCGGATCGACGCTGGAATCCACAACCCAGCCACCGGCATCACGCAGGGTCCGCGGCCCGAGGATGGGCAGGAAGACATAGCCGCCTTCACCCACACCCCAGCGGCCCAGTGTCTGACCAAAGTCCTCGTCGTGTTTTTCAATCCCGAATTCACTGGCCACATCGAACAGGCCAAAGAGGCCCATCGTGGAATTCATCAGCAGCCGGCCGAAATCGCTGGCCCCATCGGCCAGCTTGCCCTGCAGCAGATTGTTGCCACCGATCCAGGCGTCGCCGAGATTGCCGAAGAAATTGCCCACGCCCGCCTTGACCGGCAGCGGCGTCACGGCGTCATAGCCTTTGGCCAGGGGTTTGGCGACAACCGCATCCAACCCTTCATTGACCGCGAACATCTTGCGGTTGAAGCCTTCGTAGGGATCAGCGGGGGTTTTCGCCGTGGAGGCGCAACCGGCAAGCAATGCCAGCGCCAATCCGGCCAGCAGCGGCCGGAAAATCGACGTTGCAGTACGCATCCTGCCTGTATCGCTCATTACTTGTTTTGTCCTTCTGCAGCCTTGTTGAACATGAACTGGCTGACCAGCTTTTCCAGCACCACCGCGGCCTGGGTCTTGCTGATCGTTTCGCCCGCCTTCAGCATTCTTTCGTCGCCGCCGACATCCAGCCCGACGTATTGCTCACCCAGCAGGCCGGAGGTGTAGATGGCGGCAAAGGTGTCCTTGGGAAACTGGTAGCGACTATCAATATTGAGCGTCACCACGGCTTCGTAAGACTGGGCATCGAACTGGATATCGGCCACTCGACCGACCACGACCCCGGCACTTTTCACCGGCCCCCGCACTTTAAGGCCGCCGATGTTATCAAACTTGGCGGTCAGCACATAAGGTTGGACCAGTTGGGCGCCGGAAAGGTTGCCGACTTTCAGCGCCAGGAACATCACGGCGGCAATCCCCATCGCCACAAACAGGCCTACCCACAAATCAATCACGGTACGGTTCATCAGTTGCCTCTGAGCATAAAGGAGGTCAGCACAAAATCCAGGGCCAGGATCGCCAGCGAGGAATTCACCACGGTCCGGGTGATGGCCCGCGACACCCCTTCCGCGGTCGGATGGGAGTCATAGCCCTCGAACACCGCAATCAGCGCCACGGCCACGCCGAAAACAAAACTCTTGATCACGCCATTCAGGATGTCGTAATGAAAATCGACGGAAGCCTGCATCTGCGACCAGAAGGCGCCGTCATCGACCCCGATGAACACCACGCCAATCAGCCAGCCGCCAAAGATGCCCATCGCCGAAAACAGCGCCGCCAGCACCGGCATGGACAGCACGCCGCCCCAGAAGCGCGGTGCAACCACGCGGGCGATGGGGTTCACGGCCATCATGTCCATGGCCTTCAACTGCTCGGTCGCCTTCATCAAGCCGATTTCGGCCGTAATCGACGTCCCGGCACGGGAGGCATAGAGCAGCGCAGCCAGCACCGGCCCCAGTTCACGGACCAGCGACAGCGCCACCATCGTCCCCAGCGCTTCGGAAGAACCAAAGCGCTGCAGGATTTCGTAACCCTGCATCCCCAGGATCAGACCCACGAACAGCCCGCAAACCAGGATGATCACCAGCGACAGCACGCCGCCAAAATAGACTTCGCGCAGCGTCAGCTGAAACCGCCGGAAAGCAGTGCCGGAATAAACCAGCAGCGCAAAGAAGAAGCGGGTTGCAAAACCCAAGCGCCACAACTGCTCGATGGTCAGATGCCCCAGGCGGCGCAGGGGAGACGAAAAATCAGCCACGGCCGCCCCTCCCCAGCAAGTCATCCCGGAACGCCGACGCCTTCATGTGGAAGGGCACCGGGCCATCGGCTTCAGCATGCACGAACTGATGCACGAAAGGATCCTTCGACGCCCGAATCTCATCCGGCGTCCCTTCGGCCACCACCTGGCCGTTCGACAGGAAATAGATGTAATCGACGATCATCAGCGATTCATGCACATCGTGGGTCACCATCAGCGAGGTTGCCCCCAGTGCATCATTCAGCCGGCGAATCAGTTGCCCGATCACCCCCAGCGAAATCGGATCCAGGCCGGTGAAGGGCTCGTCGTACATGATCAACATCGGATCAAGCGCCATGCTCCGCGCCAGCGCCACCCGGCGCGCCATGCCCCCGGACAGCTCGGCCGGCATCAGCTTCTGCGCACCGCGCAACCCGACCGCCTGCAATTTCAGCAACACCAGGTCACGGATGATTTCTTCCGGCAGGTCGGTGTGTTCGCGCAGCGGGAAAGCCACATTGTCGAAAACCGAAACGTCAGTAAACAACGCGCCAAACTGGAACAACATGCCCATCCGCCGACGCAGGGCGTACAAGTCGGCGTGATTCAGTTGATGCACCACCTGTCCATCCACCTGAACCCGCCCGCCGGAAGGGCGCAACTGCCCGCCGATGCAGCGCAGCAGGGTGGTCTTGCCACAACCCGACCCGCCCATGATCGCCACCACCTTGCCGCGGGGAATGCGCATGTTCACCCCGCGCAACACCGGGTTGCCTTCGTAGTGGAACTGCAAATCTTCAACGCTGACCAGGATATCGTCGGACACGGGGTGACGGAAAAAAACGCGAAAGGGCGGATTCTATCAGAGCAGCGCCCCTGTCGCGGCCGAAATCCAGGTTGAACAGGGCAATCGCACAAATCCTATACAAGACCGAAGAGGTGAGCGCGGTATGAGTCGGAAGTGGCGGCGATGAGACGTCGGACCTTGATGCCGCCCTTGCGCGGGATGGGGTCAAGGCGGATGAGGTTCAGGGTGATGTGTTTGAGG
>JBEBBF010000132.1:0-9408 GCA_041158545.1 Pseudomonadota bacterium
CGAGCGAGGTGGCGAGGGTCAGCAGCAGTACGGGCAGGGCATGGCGCATGGCGGGCGGCTCCGGAGTCGAGATGCGGGATTATCCGGTGCCCCGCCCTCGGCAATTGTCGGGATGGTGTAAAACCGTTTGAGGACGTGTGAAATGCCAGGTCGGGCGGCGCCCCCGACGGCGTAGCAGCCGCTTTCACGAATTTGGACGAAAGGCAGGGAAAGGCCCATGGGCAACGGGATTGAACAGGACGTGGCAGCAGCGCCGGGGACCAGCGCCGGGCGGGACGGGCGCGTGATCGCCCTGGTCGGCTTTGCCCATGGGGTATCGCATTTTTTCCATCTGCTGCTGCCGCCGCTGTTTCCCTGGCTGATGGCCGAGTTTGCCCTCAGCTTCAGCCGGATCGGCCTGACGATGACGCTGTTTTTCGTCGTTTCCGGCATTGGCCAGGCGCTGGCCGGGTTTCTGGTCGATCGCTGGGGCGCGTTGCGGGTGTTGCTGGCCGGCGTCGGCTGCTTCATCGCCGCCGGACTGGCGCTGACGCTGGCGCAGGATTTCAGCCAATTGCTGCTGGTCGCGGCGCTGGCCGGGCTGGGCAACTGCGTGTTTCACCCGGCGGATTTCAGCCTGCTCAACCAGCGGGTCAGCCCGGCCCGGCTGGGCCACGCCTTTTCCATCCACGGCCTCTCCGGCAACCTGGGCTGGGCGCTGGCACCGTTGTTCATGACCGGCATCGCCACGCTGGCCGGCTGGCGACTGGCGGCGCTGGCGGCGGCGGGCATGGCCTTGCTGGCCTGGTTGCTGCTGGTATGGGGCCGGCGCGACCTGCAACTGCCGGCGCGGGCGGCCAGCGGCTCGGCGCAGGCGGCCGGTTCGCCGCTCGCCTTCCTGTCGGTGCGTCCGGTCTGGCTGTGCTTCGGCTTTTTCTTCCTGATCACCTGCGCGTTTGGCGCCGTGCAGAATTTCGCGACGCCGGTGCTGCAGCACCTCTACGGCCTGTCGCTGGCGGTCGCCGCGTCCAGCCTGTCACTGTATCTGCTCGGCGGCGCGGGCGGCATCCTGCTGGGCGGCTTTCTCGCCCGCCAGGGCGGGCATGAAAAGATCATCGCCCGGATGCTGGGGCTGGCGGCCGTGCTGGCGTTGCTGCTGGCCAGCGGCCTGCTGCCCGCCTGGGCGGCGCCGGGCCTGATGGCGCTGATCGGCTTCTGCACCGGCATCGCCGGGCCGTCCCGCGACCTGCTGGTGCGGCGGGTGGCCACCTCCCGTTTTGGGCAGGGCGCCTATGGCCGCATCTATGGCTTCGTCTATTCCGGGCTGGACGCCGGGCTGGCGCTGGCGCCGCTGCTGTTCGCCGGGGCGATGGACAGCGGCCGCGACGTGCTGGTGCTGCTGGGCATCGCGCTGCTGCAGGGGCTGGCGATCCTCACGGTCTTCGGCGTCGGCCAGAGCCTGCACACGCTGCACGCTGAAGGGCAGGGCGCCGGCTGAGCGCGACGGGCTTGGGTGTCGCGGGGAATGTGAACACGGTGTGACAAAACCGTGACCGGAGGGCCTTGGCTCCCCCTTACAATCCCGTTTCCTGCCTTGCAAGCGAGTTTTTGATGGACAAATTTCCGCCCTGGGCGCCGGCTGCGCCGCTGCCGACCCCGCCCCGCCCCACCGAGCCGCTGCTGGCGCCGGTGCTGTTGCTCGGGCGCGGCGGGCCGACCGTGCTGGGCGCCGGGGCCTGGTACAAGAACTGCATCGCGCTGCTGCGTCAGGACACGGCCTTCCTCAGCCCGGTCGCGGGCGACCTTGACCAGCCCCAGTCCTGCAGCGACTTCATGAGTTATTTCGCCGCCGGCCTGCAACTCGCCGGCGGGGTGCCGGCGGCCATCGCCCATGACCTGCACCCGGATTTCCTGTCGTCCCGCCACGCGGCGGAAACCGCGGCGCGGCTGGGGATTCCGGCGATTGCCGTGCAGCACCACCATGCCCACATCGCCGCCACCTGCGCCGAACACGGGCTGGACGAGCCGGTGTTCGGGCTGGCGCTGGACGGGGTTGGCCTGGGTAGCGACGGCACCGCCTGGGGCGGCGAGCTGCTGAAGGTGGTCGGCGGTCACTGCCAGCGGCTGGGGCATCTGCAACCCCTGGCGCTCCCCGGCGGCGACCGGGCGGCGCGGGAACCCTGGCGGATGGCCGCCGCGGCGCTGCATGCCCTGGGGCGCAGTGACGAAATCGCCCGCCGTTTCGCCGACGAGCCGGGGGCCGGCACGCTGGCGACGATGCTGCTGCGGGGCATCAACGCCCCGCAGACCTCCAGCGCCGGGCGCTATTTCGACGCCGCCGCCGGGCTGTTGCAGCTCTGCCGGCGCATGGATTTCGAAGCGCAGGCGGCGATTGCGCTGGAAAAACTCGCCAGCGAATACCTGGTGCTGGAAAAGGAACCGGATGCCCTCGCCGAGGGCTGGGTCGTGCGTCCGGATGGCAGCCTGTCGCTGCTGCCCTTGCTGGCCGAACTGGCGGGGCTGCCGCCGCAACGCTACGCCTGGGGGGCGGCGCTGTTCCACATCACGCTGGCGGCGGCGCTGGCCGATCTGGTCGTCGTGCAGAGCGACGGCCGGCGGCTGCCGGTGGTGCTGGGTGGCGGCTGCTTCTTCAACGCCCTGCTGCGCCACGCGCTGATCCGGCGGCTGGGCGAGGCCGGCTACACCGTCTATGCCCCGCAACGCCTGTCCGCCGGCGATGCCGGGCTGGCCGTCGGCCAGGCCTGGGTCGCCCGCCACGTGCTGGCCGGGCGCTGAAAAACCCGCAAGCCCGGCCTGGGCTGGGCTGGCAACGGGCTCAGGGCATGGTCTTGTGGATGAAGAGCGCCCGTTCGACGTCCACCATCCAGACCAGGCCGTCGCCGACCTGCCCGGTTTGGGCGACGGCGCAGATGCAGTCGAGGATGGCCGGGGCGAGGTCGTCGGGGGCGACGATCTCGATCCGGGTTTTCGGGGTGTAGTCGGTCAGTTCTTCCTTGATGTTGGTCGGCGGCCCGTGCCGGGTCAGCGCCGAGCAGCCTTCGGCCTTGCTGATGGTCATGCCGGGGAAGCCGGGTATCTGGCGCAGGGCGTTACGCAGCGCCGGCAGTTTGTTGGGGCGGATGATGGCCTTGATTTCCTTCATGGGGGACCTCGCTCAGGCTTCCGGGGGTTCGTCGTCAAACCAGCGATACAACACGGGCAGCATCACCAGCGTCAATAGGGTGGAGGTGATCAGCCCGCCAATCACCACGATGGCCAGCGGGCGCTGGACCTCCGATCCCGGCCCGTTGGCGAGCAGGAAGGGGATCAGGCCCAGCATCGCCACGGTGGCGGTCATCATCACCGGGCGGAAGCGTAGCGTAGCGCCCTCGACCACCGCCTCGCGGACGCTGCGCCCCTGCTCGCGCAGGCTGCGGATGTAGGAGACCAGCAC
The DNA here is from genome assembly GCA_041158545.1 of Pseudomonadota bacterium. Classification (GTDB taxonomy): domain Bacteria; phylum Pseudomonadota; class Gammaproteobacteria; order Burkholderiales; family Rhodocyclaceae; genus JBEBBF01. The sequence goes on from JBEBBF010000132.1 coordinate 3,434, forward strand.
CACGCCGTTGAGCACCGCGATGCCCCATAGCGCGATGAAGCCGACCGAGGCGGGCACCGAGAGGTATTCGCCGGTGAGGAACAGGCCAAAGATGCCGCCGATGGACGCGAAGGGCAGCACGGTGATGATCAGCGTCGCGTAGCGCAGGGACTTGAACAGCAGGAACAGCAGGAAAAAGATCGCGGCGATGGTGATCGGGATGATGATCTGCAGGTGGCCCAGTGCGCGTTCCATGTTCTGGAACTGGCCGCCCCATTCCAGGTAATAGCCTTCCGGCAGCCGGACCTGGGCGTCGACCTTCTGCTGCAGCTCGGCGACGAAGCCGCCCAGGTCGCGATCCTTGACGTTCACCCCGATGACGATCCGCCGCTTGCCCAGCTCGCGGGAAATCTGCGCCGGACCGTCGGCGACGCGGATGCTGGCGACGTCCGCCAGCCGGGCCTGGGCGCCGGACGGGGCGGTGATCAGGATGTTGGCGATGGCCTCGACGTCGCTGCGGAAGCGTTCCGGCAGCCGGACCACCGCCGGGAAACGCCGCTCGCCCTCGAAGATTTCGCTGGCTTCCTTGCCGCCGACGGCGGTTTCGATCAGGTCGTTCACGTCGGCGACGTTGAGGCCGAGGCGGGCAATCGCCTGACGGTCGATCTCGATGCTGAGGTATTGCTGGCCGCTGACCCGCTCGATCCGCAGATCCTGGGCGCCGCGCAGGCCCTGGGCGACCTTGCCGATCTGGCCGGCAACCCGCTTCAGCTGCTCCAGATCGTCGCCAAAGACCTTGACCGCGATGTCGGAGCGGACGCCGGTGACCATTTCATCCACCCGGTCGGAAATCGGCTGCGCCATGACGATCTGCACGCCGGGCAGCGCCTTCAGCTTGTCGCGCATCGCGTCCTGGATGTCGTCCTGGTTCCAGCCGGCGGGCCACTCGCTGCGGGGCTTCAGGCTGACGATGGGCGTCGATTCGTTCGGCCCCTGCGGGTCGGCCGGGGATTCGCCGCGGCCGACGCCGGAGACGGCCGACTTGACGCCGGGTACCTGCATCACCAGCCGCATCGCTTCCATTTCCATCTTGATCGACTCGTCGAGGGAAATGTTCGGCACCCGGTTGATGCCGGGCACCACCGAGCCTTCCTTCATTTCCGGGATGAAGGCGGTGCCAAGGAAGGGCAGGCTCGCCAGCGACAGTACGAAGGCGGTGACGGCGATGCTGACCGTGCGTTTTTCACTCCCCAGCGCCAGATGCAGCAGCTGCAGGTAGCGGGCTTTCATCATCGCGATCAGCCGGGTGTCGTGGTCGCCGTCGTGGGCCGGCGGCTTCAGCAGATAGGTGGACATCACCGGGGTCAGCGACAGCGACAGGATCAGCGAGATGCCCAGCGCGATGGCGATGGTGTAGGCCAGCGGCGCGAACATCTTGCCCTCCATGCCCTGCAGCGTCATCAGCGGCAGGAACACCAGGATGATGATGCCGACGCCGAAGATCACCGGCGTCGCCACCTCGACCACGGCGCGGAGGATGATCCGGGTCGGGCTGTCGCCGCTGTTTTCGCTGCGGCCGAGCTGGGCGAAGGCGTTTTCGACCACCACCACCGAGCCATCGACCATCAGGCCGATGGCAATCGCCAGGCCGCCCAGGGACATCAGGTTGGCGGAGATGCCCAGCTTGTTCATCGCCATGAAGGTCAGCAGCGGCGTCAGCACCAGGGTCGCGACGACGATCAGCGACGAACGCACGTCGCCGAGGAACAGGAACAGCACCAGCACCACCAGCACCACGCCTTCGAGCAGCACCTTGGTGACGGTCCATAGCGCCGCATCGACCAGCTCCGAGCGGTCGTAATAGGGCACGATCTTCAGTCCGTCCGGCAGCATCCCCTTGTCGTTGATCTCGGCGACCCGCGCCTTGATCCGGCTGACCACCTGCTTGGCGTTGCCGCCGGCGATCATCATCACCACGCCGCCGACCGCTTCGGTGCTGCCGTTCTTGATCACCGCGCCCTGGCGGACCTCATGGCCGATCTGGACTTCCGCCACGTCGCGGACATAAACCGGCACGCCGCCCTTTTCCTTCAGCACGATGGCGCGCAGATCCTCGACGTCGCGGACCAGGCCGATGCCACGGATCAGGTATTGCTCGGCGTACTGCGGCAGCACGCCGCCGCCGGCGTTGGCGTTGTTGCGGCCAACCGCCTGATAGACATCGCTGACCGTCAGCCCGAAGTGGCGCAGCTTGTCCGGATTGACCAGCACCTGATACTGCTTGGCGAAGCCGCCCTGGGAATTGATTTCGGCGACGCCGGGAATCGAGCGCAGCAAGGGGCGCACCACCCAGTCCTGGGCGACCCGTCGCTGCATCAGTGCGTCCTCGCTGAGCGGGCGATCCCCGTCATCGGCCCGTTCCAGCGTGTATTGATAGACCTCGCCCAGGCCGGTGGACACCGGGCCGAGCACCGGGGTGATCCCGGCCGGCAGCCGGGCGCCGACTTCGAGCAGCCGTTCCATCACCAGCTGCCGGGCGAAATAGACATTGGTGGCGTCGGAGAACACCAGGGTGATCAGCGACAGCCCCGGCTTGTTCAGCGAGCGCATCTCCTCCAGCCCCGGCAGGCCGGTCATCGCCACTTCCAGCGGCACCGTCGCGAAACGCTCGACTTCTTCCGGCGAGCGCCCCGGCGCCTCGGTGGCGATCTGCACCTGGATGTTGGTGACGTCGGGGAAGGCATCCACCGACAGTTTCTGCGCGGCATTGAGGCCGAAGAAGAACAGCACGGCCGCGACCACCGCCACCACCAGGCGCTGCTTGAGCGCCTCGCGGACCAGGGATTCGATCATGAGCCCTCCATTTCCTTGCGGTTACGTTCGTTGTTCAGGTGGAAGGCGCCCTCGACGACGATCTCCTCGCCGCCCTTCAGCCCGGCCAGCACCACCCGCAGCCCGGCGTGGGCGCCTGCGAGTTGCACCTTGAGCAGCCGGAACTGGCCCTGGCCCATGGCGACGAACACATGGTCCTCGTCGTTTTCCCGGACCACGGCCGCAGCGGGGACCGCCAGCCTGTCCACCGGTTTGGCGGCGATCAGCATCGAGGCCAGCATCGCCGGCTTCAAGCGGCCCTGGCTGTTGTCCAGCTCGCTGCGCACCAGCACGGTCCGGGTGTCCGGATTCACCGTCTGGCCGACATAGATCAGCTTGGCGGTCAGCCGGGCGTTATCCAGCGCCGGGACTTCGATGCTGACGCTGTCGCCAACCTGGACCTGGCTGATCTGCTGCTCGGGAATCTGCGCCACCGCCCACAGCCGCGACAGGTCGGCGACGGCGAACAGCGGGTCGCCGGGCTGCACCACCTGGCCGGGGCTGACCTTGCGTTCGACGACGACGCCGGCCTGCGTCGAGACCACCGGCGTCACGGAATCGATGTGGCCGCTGCTGGCCAGCCGGTCAATCGCCCCCTCGCTCATGCCCAGGATGCGCAGCTGGTCGCGGGCGGCGCGGGTTTCGGCGCCGGCGATTTCGTATTCGTTTTCCCGGCGCTGCAGCTCCGCGGCGCTGATCACGTCGGCCTGGTACAGGGATTTGGCCCGTTCGACATTGCGCCGGTGCAGGCTGGACTGGGCGTTGGCCTTCAGGAAGGCGAGTTGCAGCGCCGACAGTTCGCTGCTGTTGAGCTGGGCCAGCGGCGTGCCCTTGGCCAGGTGCTCACCGAGCTGGGCCTGGACCTGGACGATGCGGCCGGTCAGCGGCGCCCCGATCCGGGCCAGCCGTTGCTCGTCGAAATCGATCCGGCCGGCGACCCGCAGGGTGTCGCTGACCTGGGTCTTGCCGACGGTGCCGAGACGAATCTGCGCCAGCAGGGTTTCGTTGGGGGAGACCAGATCCGGGTCGTTCTGGCTGGCGGCGTGGGGCGCGGCCTGGCGCTTGCAGCCGGTCACGGCCAGAAAGAAACAGCAGATCAGCAGGAGGAGGCGCTTGTTCATGGGTTGTCCTTATGGGTGGCAGCACGCAGACGTTCGATTTCGATCCAGGCGGCCGCCAGCTCGTAGCGGGCGCTGATCAGTTCATTGCGGGCGGCGCGGTAAACCCGCTGGGCGTCCAGTACTTCCAGGATGCCCCGCTCGCCGAAACGGTAGGCGGCTTCGGCGACCTGCAGCGCCGATTCGGCCTGGCGCAGGATGCCGGACTGCAGCGCACGAATCTGCGCCTGGGTGATTTCGTACTGGCGGTGGGCGTATTCCAGCGCCTGGCCGAGGGCGAAGGCGCGGCCGGCCAGTTCGTGCTGGCGGCGGGCCAGGCGGGCGGCGGCTTCGGCCTGCGGGCCTTCCCGTCTGTCCCACAGCGGCAGCGTCAGCACCACGCCGATCCGCGAGCTGCGCAGGTCCGGTTCGTCATCGACGCCGGCGCGGATGGCCCATTGCGGCCAGACCTGGGCCTTTTCCAGCCGGTATTGGGCACCGGCCTGTTCGACTTCAGCCTGGGCGCGGCGCAGTTCCGGGTTGCGGCTGCTCAGCTCGTCACGCAGCTGGACCAGATCGGGCAGCGCCGGGACCTGATCCAGCTGGCCGTTGACCTGGAAGTCCGCGGCCAGCTCCGGGCCGACCAGCTGCCGCAGCTGCGCCCGGCTTTGCTCGACCCGCAGTCCGGCGACGTCGACATGCTTCTGGGTGTTCAGCGCTTCGGCTTCGGCCTTGATCAGTTCGTAGCGGGGCGCTTCGCCGCTGGAAACCCGCAGCGCGATCCGGCTGCGGATGGCTTCGATCAGCTTCTGGTCTTCCCTGGCCGCCCGGACTTCCGCTTCCCGCAGCAGCAGATCGAAATAGTTCTGCCGCAGCTGGGCGATCAGCTCCGCTTCCAGGGCCTGTTGTCCGGCCACACTGGCCTGGTAGCCGGCGCTGGCGACGCCGATCCGGGCGGCGCGCTTGTCCGGCAGGTCCAGCGGCTGGGTGATGTTCACGCTGCGCAGGCTGCCGGGGGTGGCGCCGGGCTGGCGCATCCGGGCGTTGCCGGCCAGGTATTCCACTTCCGGATTGGGCAGCGCGCCGGCGCTGCGGATCGCGGCGGCCGCCTCGCTGATGTTTTCCCGCCCGGCCTGCAGGTGGCGGTTGTGCGCCAGCGCCGCCTGTTGCAGCTGTTCGAGGTTGAAAGCCGGTGCGGCCTGGGCGGGCTGCGTCAGCAATAGTGCCAACAGCGGCGCGAGCAGGGGGCGCAGACCGGGCCAGAGAGGGAGAGAGCGAAGTCGGATTTTCATGTTGGGTCTTCTGCAACAGTTGTGCCAGAACGATTAAACGCGAGGGAAATCGAGCGTGGTGAGTGGGCACTTCCGGAAACAGGTGCGCATTGTACGGTCAGCTTGTCGTCAGCTTAGTGTCTGTGATCTGACAAATAGTTCGAGAAAGCACTGGAATTGTGCGTTGCATCACCGTGTCCGGTCGAAGATGGGGCGCACGGAAATCCGTACAAACCCCGGACCCACGCTCGGATCGGGGAAGCGCCATGCCCTGTTCCGGGCATTCCGCAGAAGAGCGTCAAAGCCCGCGGCGGGGCGGCGGGTGGCTTGCGCTATAATTCCCGACCCTTTTTTGTTGTTGCGGTGCAGCATGAGTTTTCGTCGCCTTTTCCTCAGCGTCCTGTTCCTGATTTCCGCCCTGTCTGTGCAGGCGCAGACCCTGCCTGTACCGCCCGGACTGGCCGCCCGGTCGTGGCTGTTGCTGGAGTTCGGCTCCGGTCAGGTGCTGACTTCGCAATTGCCCGATGAACGGCTGGAGCCGGCATCGCTGACCAAGTTGATGACCGCCTACCTGACCTTCTCGGCAATTCGCCAGAACACCCTGGGCTTGAGCCAGCCGGTGCCGGTGTCGGAACGGGCCTGGCGGACCGGTGGGTCGAAGATGTTCATCAAGGTCGGCGACCAGGTTCAGGTGGAAGACCTGATCAAGGGCATGATCGTTCAATCCGGCAACGACGCCTGCGTGGCGCTGGCCGAG
>JBEBBF010000133.1:0-5279 GCA_041158545.1 Pseudomonadota bacterium
AGCTGGACTTCGGCGAAATGCACGAAGCCGGCGTCGGCAGGCAGGCTCCGCCAGTCGCTCAGCCCGCGGCTTTCGCCGTAGCGAAGCAATTGCGCTTCGGCGCGGGCCGGGCCGAGGAAGCGTTCGAGCAGCTTGGCCAGCGCTTCGACCGAGGCATTGCCGCGCCACAGCGGCGCCGTGGGCAGGCGGTCGCGCCGCCGGAGCGCATCCACAAACAGATTGGCCTGCCGCGCCTCCAGCGCGCCGGGCTGGCTGTAGAGGGAAATGCCGATGTAGGCGGCGAAATTGGCGAGCAGGCTCCAGAACAGGCAGTGGGATATTTCATCGATACCGCTCAACCCGAACAGGGCCTGGGCCTTCAGCGCCGGCCAGCCGAACAGGCCCTGCTCGACGAAGCCGGGGTCGATCCAGCCGGAACGGGCAAAGGACGGCAGCAGCAGCGTGTACAGCCAGACCGTGAATCCCGCCAAGAGCCCGGCCAGCGCGCCACGATGGGTCGCCTGTTTCCAGTAGAGGCCGCCAAACAGCGCCGGCGCGAACTGGGCCACCGCGGAGAAGGAAATCAGGCCGATGCCGACCAGCGCGTAGGCTTCGCCAGCGGCCCGGAAGTAGATGTAGCCCAGGCCGAGGATCAGCGCGATGGCGCCGCGGCGGACCCGCAGCAGCAGTTGGGACATGTCCCGGCTGGCCGCGACGCCGGACCATTCCGAGCGCAGCAGCACCGGCATCACCAGGTCGTTGCAGAGCATCGTGGACAAGGCAATGGTTTCGACGATGACCATCCCGGTGGCGGCGGACAGCCCGCCGACAAAGGCGAGCAAGGCCAGGGTTTCCTGGCCACGGGCCAGCGGCAGGCTGAGGACGAACAGGTCGCTGTTGCCGGCATGGCCGAAATGCAGCATGCCGCCCAGCGCCACCGGCAGCACGAAGAGGTTGATCAGCAGCAGGTACAGCGGGAACAGCCAGACCGCCCGCAGCAGATGGCTTTCGTCCTTGTTTTCGACGATGGCGATCTGGAATTGCCGAGGCAAGAGCAGGATCGCCAGCCCGGACAGGAAGATCAGCGTCAGCCAGTTCACCGGCCGGATGGCCTCGCTCCCCAGCAGGCGGGCGGTGGCCGGCAGGCTGGCGGCCCGCCGGAACAGATCGGCCGGGCCATCGAACAGCGAGAACACGACGAACAGGCCGATGGCCAGGAAGGCAAACAGCTTGACCACCGACTCGAAGGCCACCGCGGCGACCATGCCTTCGTGCCGCTCGGCGGCGTCGAGGTGGCGGGTGCCGAACAGAATGGTGAATAGCGCCAGGATCACGGCGATCCACGCGGTGCTGTCCTGCCACCAGGCGAGGTCGCCACTGCCGGCCAGCGTGCCGAACAGCACCTGGAAGCTGGCGGAGATGGCTTTCAACTGCAGCGCGATGTAGGGAACGATGCCGATGACGGCGATCACCGTCACGCAGCCGGCCAGGCGCTGGCTCATGCCGTAACGGGCGGCGATGAAGTCGGCAATCGAGGTCAGCCGCTGCGCCTTGCTGATCCGCAGCACCTTGAGCCACACCGGGATGCACAACAGCATCAGGGTCGGGCCCAGGTAGATGGTCAGGAAGGAAAGCCCGCCGGAGGTCGCCCGGCCGACGCTGCCGTAGAAGGTCCAGGAGGTGCAATACACCGCCAGCGACAGGGCATAGACATTCGCGGTGATGACCGAGCGGCCGGCATCAGCGCGCTGGTCGGCAAAGCGGGCGATCCCGAACAGCAGCCCGAGGTAGGCCGCAGCAACCAGCAGGACCAGGAGCGGATCCGGGGTCACAGTCGCCCCTTGCCGGCAATCCGTGCGGCCAGCGCAATCAGCCCGCCCCAGACCACGAACAAATAAACGAAAAAAGCAGGCCAGCCACCCAGTTCACCCTGGGCGGTACCAAGCAGCGGCGGCGTTAACAACACCCCGCCCAGGAGCCCGAGGGCGACAAGTCTTTGCCGAGTCGGGGTGCCCTGCTTCATCCCTGGCGCCTCGTAGATAGGGAAACGGCCGACGCTTTGATCAGCGCCGGCCGCTTGAATGCGGTTTTCCCGCTTATCGACTGTCACGGTTTCGCGAGAAACCGGCAGCCATGTCTCCTCTTGCCTCAATCTTCAAGATTCTTGCTGCAAGCGCTTCAGGCAAGTGAAACGCTTGCTCACGGCGAACCGTGGTGCAACCCAGAGGCAGCCCTGGAGTCCGGACCCTGCGTTGCCGCAGTGCCCGGACAACCGGTCTTAGCCGCGGAGTTGCTCCAGGATTGCCGGGTTTTCCAGGGTGGAGGTGTCCTGGGTGAGCTCTTCGCCCTTGGCCAGACCGCGGAGCAGACGGCGCATGATCTTGCCGGAACGGGTCTTCGGCAGGTTGTCACCGAAGCGGATGTCCTTCGGCTTGGCGATGGGACCGATTTCCTTGCCAACCCAGTCAGACAGTTCCTTGACGATCTTCTTGGCGGCTTCCGCATCAGCCGGACGCGCACCCTTCAGCACCACGAAGGCCACGATGGCTTCACCGGTCAGGTCGTCAGGACGGCCCACAACGGCAGCTTCGGCAACCAGCGGGTTGGCAACCAGTGCGGATTCGATTTCCATCGTACCCATGCGGTGACCAGACACGTTCAGCACGTCGTCGATACGGCCGGTGATGGTGAAGTAACCGGTCTTTTCGTCGCGGATGGCGCCGTCGCCAGCCAGGTAGTACTTGCCGCCGAAATCTTCGGGGTAGTAGGACTTCTTGAAGCGCTCCGGATCACCCCAGATCGTGCGGATCATGGACGGCCAGGGCTTCTTGCAGACCAGGATACCGCCCTTGCCCCAAGGCATGTCGGCACCGGTTTCATCGACCACGGCGAACTGGATGCCCGGGAAGGGCAGCGTGCAGGAGCCCGGAACCAGCGGGGTTGCGCCCGGCATCGGGGTGATCATGTGACCACCGGTTTCGGTTTGCCAGAAGGTATCGACGATCGGGCAACGGCTGCTGCCGACGTTCTGGTAGTACCACTCCCAGGCAGCCGGGTTGATCGGCTCGCCCACGGAGCCCAGCAGACGCAGGGAGGACAGGTCGAAGCTCTTCGGATGCACGGCGGCGTTGGCGTCGGAAGCCTTGATCAGGGAACGGATCGCGGTCGGTGCGGTGTAGAAAATGGTTGCCTTGTGGTCCTGGATCATCTTCCAGAAGCGGCCAGCGTCCGGGTAGGTCGGCACGCCTTCGAAAACGATTTCGGTGGCGCCGCAGGCGAGCGGGCCGTAGGTGATGTAGGTGTGGCCCGTCACCCAGCCGATGTCTGCGGTACACCAGAAGGTGTCGGACGGCTTGATGTCGAAGGTCCACTTCATCGTCAGGATGGCGTGCAGCAGGTAGCCGCCGGTGCTATGCACAACGCCCTTCGGCTTGCCGGTGGAGCCGGAGGTGTAGAGCAGGAACAGCGGGTGTTCGGCTTCAACCCATTCCGGTTCGCAGGTTTCCGGCTGGTCAGCCAGACCGTCGTGCAGCCACTCGTCGCGGCCGGCAACCATGTTGACGTCGCCACCGGTGCGCTTGAAGACGATGACGCTCTTGACGCTATCGCAGCCGCCCATGGCGAAGGCTTCGTCAGCGATCGGCTTCAACGGGATGGCCTTGCCACCACGGAACTGGCCGTCGGAGGTAATCAGCATCACGGCGCCGGCGTCGTTGATCCGGTCGCGCAGGGACTGGGCGGAGAAGCCGCCGAAAACGATGGAGTGGGGGGCGCCGATACGGGCACAGGCCTGCATGGCCACGATGCCTTCGACGGTCATCGGCAGGTAGATCACGACGCGATCACCCTTCTTGACGCCCTTGGAACGCAGCAGGTTGGCCATCTTGCAAACCTTGGTCAGCAGTTCCTTGTAGGTCACCTTGGTTACTTCGCCGTTGTCGGCTTCGAAAACGATGGCGACCTTGTCGCCCAGACCGGCTTCAACGTTCTTGTCCAGGCAGTTGTAGGAAACATTCAGCTTGCCGTCCGCGAACCACTTGAAGAGAGGGGCATTGGATTCGTCAAGCGTCTGGGTGAAGGGCTCTTTCCAGACGATCAGGTCGCGGGCGCGCTTTGCCCAGAAACCTTCATAGTCCTGCTCGGCCTCCGCGCACAGTGCCTTGTAGGCATCCATCCCGGACACGGCGGCGTTCTTGACGAACTCCTCGGACGGGTAGTAGAGCTGCACGGATTCATTCGACATGGTTCATCTCCTCTGAGGTCTTTCTCGGGATTGGTAATTGAAAATGGCCGGACTTTGCGTCTTTGGGCCAAGAACACCGCGCTTGCAGGCTGATTTGACTCAGTCACCATCGGTCGCGCAGCATTAGACATAGATAATCTTACAAAGCGCTTACATACACACGCTGCAGCGCAACATGCAGCAATCCGCCGGAATCCCCGGCCGGACGGGGCAATTTCCCGTGATACTATTTCGCCCCTGCCGCTTACCGCATGACCATGAAAACGATTTCCCGCATCGAATCCTTCATCTTCTGGAGCCGCTGGTTGCAGGCGCCGATGTACATCGGCCTGATCGCTGCCCAAGGTGTTTACGTCTATCAATTCCTCCATGAATTGATCCACCTGGTGTCCAAGGCCGGCAGCCTCTCCGAATCGGAAATCATGCTGATCGTGCTCGGCCTGATCGACGTCGTGATGATCGCCAACCTGCTGGTGATGGTCATCGTCGGCGGCTACGAAACCTTCGTTTCCCGTCTCGATCTCGACAACCACCCCGACCAGCCGGAATGGCTCTCCCACGTCAATGCCGGGGTACTCAAGGTCAAGCTCGCCACGGCGCTGATCGGGATTTCCTCGATCCACCTGCTGAAAACCTTCATCAACGCCGCCCAGATCGAAGACCGGGTGATCATGTGGCAGGCGATCATCCACGGTTTGTTCCTCGTTTCCGCTTTCATGATCGCGATTACCGACAAGGTCATGAACCAAACCCTCCACCTCCAGCACAACACTCACTAACGGGAGTTTGCATGAGCACCATCAAGCAGGAAGATTTCATCGCCTCCATCGCCGACGCCTTCCAGTACATCAGCTGCTATCACCCCCTCGATTACATCAAGGCCCTGGGCGAAGCCTATGAGCGCGAAGAATCCCCGGCCGCCAAGGATGCCATCGCCCAGATCCTGACCAACTCCCGGATGTGTGCGGAAGGCAAGCGTCCCATCTGCCAGGATACGGGGATCGCCGTGGTCTTCCTGAAGGTCGGCCAGAACCTGAAGTGGGACGCCGAACTGTCG
>JBEBBF010000134.1:0-5221 GCA_041158545.1 Pseudomonadota bacterium
CTTGCAAGTTCGAGCTGCTGGCCGGGGAGGTGGACAGCTTGTGGCCGGAAGCCCCCGGACTCGGCGAGCGGGACCGCCGCCGCGGCCGGCATCTGGCCTGCCAGTGCCGGGCGCGGGGCGATCTGCGGATCAAGGCGCCGGTCGCCGCCGAGTACGTGCCGAAAATCCCGCCACAGCGGCGGACGGCGCGGCTGCTGGGGGTCCGCGACCTCACGCACGACATCCGGGAATTCCGTTTCCAGGCGGCCGGCCCGGCGGCCTTCCTGCCCGGCCAGTTCGCGATGCTCGACCTGCCCGGCCTTAACGCCTCCCGCGCCTATTCCCTGGCCAATACCGCCAACCCCGACGGCGAATGGCATTTCCAGATTCGCCGGGTGCCGGGGGGGCAAGGCACGGCCTGCCTGTTCGGGCTGGCGCCGGGTGCGGAAATCGGCCTTGATGGTCCCTACGGCATCGCCTATCTGCGTCCGGCGGCGCCGCGGGACATCGTCTGCGTTGCCGGCGGGTCCGGGCTGGCGCCGATGCTGTCGATTGCCCGTGGCGCGGCGGCGGCGGGGCTGCTGGGCGGACGCCGACTGCACTTTTTCTACGGGGCGCGGACGCCCCAGGACGTGTGCGGCGGCCCGGAACTGGCGGCCCTCGGGCTGGCGGACGAGGTGCTGCGCTACGTCCCGGTGGTGTCGCAGCCGGATGCGAGCTGGCAGGGGGAAACCGGCTTTGTCCATGACGCCATGGCGCGGCGGCTGGAGGGGCCGCTGACCGGCTACGAGTTCTATTTCGCCGGCCCGCCGCCGATGACCCAGGCGCTGCAGGAAATGCTGATGCTGAGCCAGCGGGTGCCCTTTGAGCAAATCCACTTCGACCGCTTTTTCTGAGTCGCCCCGACGGGCGGCAGGCGGTCATACCAACTGACGAGGAGCAAGTAATGCAGAAAAAATGGCTGGCCCTGGCTTTGACCGGGCTGCTGGGCAGCGCCCAGGCGACCGATGTATTCCGGCTGGAGGGTTTTGGCGCCACGTCCCGTGCGATGGGCGGCGTGGCGACGGCCACCGACGTCGGCCCGGCCGGGATGATGACCAACCCGGCGACGCTGTCGCTGCAGGCGGAAGGCGACCAGCTGCTGCTGGGGCTGGACCTGATCACCACCGACCTGGAAGTCCGCAACAAGACCACCGGCGACACCGCCAGTTCGGGCAATCACAGCAATAACCGCGGCCCCTATCTGGCGCCGGAAACCGCCTTTGTCCGCCGCCAGGGCAGCCTGGCTTTCGGCGTTGGCGCCTTCGCCCAGGGCGGGCTGGGCACCGAATATGGCCGCAACAGCTTCCTGTCCACGGCCAACGGCGGCCTGGCCACCGGGCTGGACAATTCCAGCCGGCTGCTGGTGCTGAACATTCCGCTGGCCGCCAGCTACCAGGCGACCGAGAAGCTGAGCCTGGGCGGCGGCGTGGACATCATGTGGCAGGGGATGAACCTCAACCTGCTGCTCGGCGCCGACCAGGTGGGCAGCCTGATCGGCGCCGGCCGGGTCAATGGCACGCTGCTGCCGGTGCTCGCCGGCTTGCCCGACCTGCGCGGCGCCCACTTCAGCCTGACCAAGGACAAGCCCCTGGCCAGCGGCATCGACGCCTGGGGCTATACCGGCCGGCTGGGCATGCTCTATCAGGCGACGCCGGACACCCGCTTCGGCGCTTCCTACACGCTGAAGAGCAAGATAGCCGACATGAAGGGCGGCGCGACGCTGACCGCGGTGGATGGCATCGCCGGGCAGATTCCGCTGACCGGCAACATCAAGATTCAGGATTTCCAGATGCCGGCGGTGCTGAATCTCGGGGTCAATCACAAGCTGAACGACAGCCTGACCGTCGCCGCGGACCTGTCCAGGGTGTTCTGGAAGGACGTGATGAAGGACATCAAGGTGGCCTTCGTCGCCGACAACGGCGGCACGCTGAACATCCTGCTGCCGCAGAACTACAGCGACCAGACCATCGTTTCCCTGGGCGCCGCCTGGCAGCTGAACAGCCAATGGACGCTGCGCGGCGGCCTGCGCGTGGCCACCCAGGCGCTGCAGTCCGCGACCCTGTTTGCGGTGATTCCGGCGACGCCGCGGCGGCACGCCTCGCTGGGGGTGGGCTATGCGCTGTCTCCGGCGGCGCGGTTGGATCTGGCCTGGTCCCACGCCTTCAAGGAGAACATGGACAACACCAGCCTGCCGAACACCTCGGCGCCGATTGCCACCTCCCACGCCCAGGATAATCTGACGCTGAACTTCAACTACCGCTTCTGAGGCCCCTGCGGGTGGCCAACCGGCGCCGGGTGGCGCCGGACCGGACTGCTATGATCGATCCCCTGACTTTGAGTGCCGCAATTCGCTATCCCGGCCTGCACGACAGCCCGCGGTCGGCGTTGGGCAGCGTTTCGGTTAAGGGAGTGCGTTTGGAGCCGTCCGACGACCTGATGATCCGGCGCCAGAAAATGGCCCGGATCATTCTCGATTCGATGTACCAGTTCCTGGGTCTGCTGGACGTGGACGGCACGGTGCTGGAAATCAACCGGGCGGCGCTGGACGGCGGTGGCATCAGCCTGGAAAACGTGGTCGGGCGGCCGTTCTGGGAAGCGCGCTGGTGGGCGGTGTCGCCGGAGGTGCGCGAGCGGGTCAAGGCGATGATCGCCGAAGCCCGCTCCGGCAAGTTCGTCCGCTGCGACTTCGAGGTCTATGGCGAGATGGGCGGCTTCAAGACCATCTTCATCGACTTCTCGCTGACCCCCATCCTCGATGACGCCGGCCGGGTGGTGTATCTGCTGCCGGAGGGGCGCAACATCACCGAGAAGGTGGCGATGAGCGCCGAGCTGTCGCGGACCAACGGCGAATTGCGCAACGCCCTCGAAAAACTGCGGGAGATCGACGGCTTCAAGACCCGCTTCTTCGCCAATGTCAGCCACGAACTGCGGACGCCGCTGGCGCTGATCCTCGGCCCGGTCGAGCAGCTGCTGCGGGAATGCAGCGAACAGGAAGGCCGCGACCGGGAGCGTTTCCGGCTGGCGGCGATCAAGCGCAACGCCCAGTCGCTGCTGCATCAGGTCAATGACCTGCTTGATCTGGCGCGGATCGATTCCGGGCGGATGCCGCTGGCCTACGTCGCCACCGACGTGCCGGTGATGGCGCAGGAAATCGCCGCCAGCTTCGCGGCGATGGCCGAGGCCCGCGGCATCGTCCTCAGCGTCCAGGGCGCCGCCAGCCTGGTGGCGGAAGTGGATGCCTCGAAATTCTCCCGGGTGCTGGCCAACCTGCTGTCCAACGCCTTCAAGTTCACGCCGGACGGCGGCCGCATCACCTGTCTGCTGGAAAGGCTGGCCAACGCCCGGCTGCTGCTCAGCGTCCGCGACAATGGTTCCGGCGTGCCGGAGCCGCTGAAGCAGCACATCTTCGACCGTTTCACCCAGGGCGGGCCGGGGCTGGAGGAGGCAGGCAGCGGCCTGGGGCTGAACATCGTCCGCGAATTCGTCGAGCTGCACGGCGGCACCGTGGTCGTGGTCGATACGCCGGGCGGTGGCGCCACGTTCCAGGTGGAAATCCCGCTGCGGGCGCCCCAGGGCGCCTTCGTCCGCGAGGCCCGTGGCCCGCGGGACCCGGCTGCGCCGGAGCCGGCCGGGCGGGTCATCCGCGGGAGCGGGCCGGGCCTGGGCATCGAAACCGGCTTCGGCGTCGGCTACGGGCTGGGCGTCGCCGACTGGCGGGCCGATCTGCCGACGGTGCTGGTCGCCGAGGACAACCCGGATCTGCGGCTGTTTCTCCACGATGTGCTGACCGACGAATACAACGTCCGGCTGGCCGAGGACGGGGAGTCGGCGCTGGCGCTGGCCCTGGCCGACCCGCCGGACCTGATCATCACCGACCTGATGATGCCCCGCTTCGACGGCGAGCAGTTCGTCCGGGCCTTGCGCCGCAACAGCGAGTTCCCGCATGTGCCGGTGCTGGTGCTGTCGTCCCGCGCCGACGACGCGCTGCGGGAAAAGCTGCTGGAAGAGCTGGTCCAGGATTACCTGACCAAGCCGTTTTCGCCGCAGGAGCTGCGGGCGCGGGTGCGCAATCTGGTCGCGGTCAAACGCACCGTGGACATCCTGCAGAAGGAGCTGAATTCCCAGGCTTCCGACATTTGCGAGCTGACCACCAGCCTGGTCGATAGCCGCAAGTCGCTGCTGCGGAGTTTTCAGGCGCTGCAGGTGTCGGACCGGCGCTGGCAGGGCCTGTTTGAAAACACCGCGGTCGGCATCGCGCTGGTCAATCGCGAGGGCTGCATCCTCAGCGCCAACCCGGCGCTGCAGCGGATGCTGGGCTACCGGGAGGACGAGATTCGCGGGGTGTCGCTGATCGAGCGGACCGAGGCTTCGCAACGCTCGCTGACCGAGCGCAACGTCCATGGCCTGTTCGACGGTGATTTCCCGGATTACCACAGCCAGAAACGCTACGAGCGCAAGGATGGTTCCTATCTCTGGGCCAATGTCTGCGCCTCGCTGATCCCGGCGGTGGATGCCGACGGGCCGATGCTGGCGGTGATCGTCGAGGACATCACCTCGCGCAAGGCGGCGGAGCAATCGCTGCTGGCCACCCGCAGCGAACTGGCGCGGGTCGCCCGGTTTACGACGATGGGGGAAATGGTCGCGTCCATCGCCCATGAGGTGAATCAGCCGCTGGCAGCGGTGATCACCAACAGCAACGCGGCCCTGCGCTGGCTGGGGCTGGACAAGCCGAATTACGCCGAGGTCGTCGCGGCGCTGCACCGGGTGAACCGGGATGCGACGCTGGCCGGCGACGTGATCGCCCGCATCCGCAAATTCCTGCGCGCCGGGCAGATGCGCCGCGAACCCCTGAGCCTGCCGAAGCTGGTCGATGAACTGCTGCTGATGCTGCAGGGCATGCTGCTCGATGCCCGGGTCCAGGTGGAAACCCGCTTCCTGGCGCCGCTGCCGGAGCTGGTGGCCGACGGGGTGCAGATCCAGCAGGTGATCCTGAATCTGCTGGTCAATGCGGTGGAGGCGATGCGCGAGCAGCCGCCGGACAGCCGCAAGCTGCGCATCGACATCACGCCGGCCGGCGACGGCGGCACCCGGTGCGCGGTGCTGGACGCCGGGCCGGGCGTGCCCTGCGAGGCCGGCGAGAAATTGTTCGACGCCTTTTTTTCCACCAAGCAGGACGGCCTCGGCATGGGGCTGGCGATCA
>JBEBBF010000135.1:0-11522 GCA_041158545.1 Pseudomonadota bacterium
GTTTTCGATTCCATGCTGTTCCATCGTGCCGGAAGCAATACCTCCGGCAATATCCGGCGGGCGGTCAATCATCTGTACACCATCCCGATCATGAAGCAGCAGTACGATTTTTCGCGGGCACTGGGAGAGCACCCTGAACTGACGCCTGAACTCAGGCAGTTGTTGGGCTACACCAGTCAGGTGCCGTTGAATGAAAAGGTCTGGCGTGATGGCCGGGTTGCCAAGCAGAAAGGCTGAATTGACCATGTCGGAGCCCTTGACCCCGCGGCTGAGTGTCAGTGTGGTGGTGCCGGTATATGGCTGTCTCGACTGCCTGAAAGAACTCTGCCGCCAGGTCGAGGAGCAACTGATCCAGGTGACCGACCGCTACGAGATCATCCTGGTCGATGACCGTAGCCCGGATAACGCCTGGCGCAGCTTTGATAGCCTGCAAGCTCAGTATCCTTCAGTGAAGGGTATCCGGCTAAGCCGCAATTATGGGCAGCACATTGCAATAACTGCCGGACTCGCCGCCGCCGCCGGGGACTGCGCCATCGTGATGGATTGCGACCTGCAGGATCCACCCAGGCTGATTCCAGCGTTGCTGGAAAAGCTCCGTGAGGGGTACGACCTGGTACTGGCGCGGCGCGCTTCACGCAGCCATTCACTGTTCCGGGTTCAGGCAGCCAAGCTTTATTTCCGTCTGTTGAGCAAGCTGAGTGGCGAGCCAGTGGATGGCAGCTATGGCTCTTTTTCCATCCTGACGCGAAAAGTCATTGATGCCTTCCTGCGGTTTGAGGAGAAGGAACGGCACTATGTCTTCATCCTGCGCTGGCTGGGATTTTCCGTCGGGCAGCTTGAATACGAACATGAAGACCGGCATGCCGGACAAAGCAGTTACAGCCTGGGCAGACTGGTCAGCCACGCGATTAACGGCATCCTGTTTCAGGCGACGGTCTTGCTGCGCTGGATCGTGACGGGGGGCATCGCATTCGCTTTCGCTGGCTTGGGGCTGGCGAGTTTTCTCGCCTGGCGGGCGATTTTCTTTACGGCCCTGCCGGGTTGGACCAGCCTTGCGGTACTGATCCTGGTTTGCACGGGGGTTACCCTGTTGAGCCTGGGCATCATCGGCCTGTATGTAGGAAAAATCTTCGATCAGGCCAAACAGCGACCGCTTTACGTCATCGATAGCGTGCTGGAAAGGAAAAAGGCATGGTAGTCCTGCCTCCGGGAACGCTGCTGCAACTGATGTATTTCGAAGAGAGGATTAGCCAGCTGCCACCTGGTCGGTTCATCGAAATCGGACCTGGTGGCGGTGAGATTACGGCAATCCTGTTGCGCCGGGGTTGGGTTGGGACGGTCGTCGACCTGGCGGCGACGACCATTGCCCGACTGGAGGAACGGTTTCAAGCCGAAGTCGCCAGCGGCTCGCTATGGCCCTGTAACGGCAACTTCCTGGCCTTGCCCTGTCCGGGGGATGAAGCGGAAAAAGTAGACCTGGTGGTCTCCTGCATGGTCATGGAGCATCTGGATGCCGCAGACGAGCTTCGATTCATGGCGGTGGCGGCGTCCTGGTTGCGGCCTGGCGGCATCATGATCGGTTTGGTTCCTGCTTCTGAAAAGCATTGGGGAATCGAGGATGAAATCGCCGGACATTTTCGGCGATATACCCGCGAATCCCTGCAAGGCCTGCTGACACGGGCGGGATGGCAACGTCGGCATCTGGCCGGATTGACCTATCCGGTATCGAACCTGCTTTTCCCCATTTCGAATTGGCTGGTCAATCGCTACGAGCGCAACAAGCTGAAACTCGAAGTGATTGAGCGGACCAAGAAGTCTGGAGCGAGAAATGTGCCTTTCAAGACATCATTTCCTCTGGTGCTGCGGGTGTTGCTGAACCGCAAAACCCTCTGGCCCCTGCACGTGGTGCAGAAACTCTGCAGCAGGAAGAAAAACGCACTGGTGATTTTCTTCGAGGCGATACCGCCCCGAACCGGGCACCAGATTTTAGAGAAAAGCTGATGCAGGAAAACACAAGCGATTTACTCAGGGATGTCGCGGGCTACTACGCCCGGAAGCTTGCGGAACACGGGGAAACCCCGCAGGGGGTGGACTGGAATGGTGAGGAAAGTCAGGTTCTGCGCTTTGAGCAACTCTGCAAGGTCTTCAAGCCCGCCGCCGGGGACATTAGCCTGAGCGACATCGGTTGCGGCTACGGCGCCATGCTGGATTACCTTGTGGCACGTCACCCGCTGTCGGCCTATCTAGGTGTGGATGTGGCTGCTGATATGGTGCAAGCGGCGCGTGCACGTCATGCCGCCTCTGCCCAGGCCCGATTTATTGTTGCGTCCCGACCGGACGAGGTCAGGGATTACGCAGTTGCCAGCGGGATCTTCAATGTCCGGCTGGAAAGGTCGGATGCGGAATGGCTGACCTATCTTCAGGACACGCTGGATGTTCTGGATCAATCCTGCAGCCACGGCTTTGCCTTCAACTGCCTGACGCGCTATTCGGACGAAGATAAGAAGAGGGATTACCTTTATTACGCCGATCCCTGCCAGTTGTTCGATCTTTGCAAGCGGCGTTACTCGAGAAATGTGGCCTTGTTGCACGATTACGGGCTCTATGAATTCACGATGTTGGTCAGGAAATGATGAAAAAGAGGCTGGTGATATTCGGGGCAGGCGATATTGCGGAAATCGCGCATTATTACTTCAGCACGGACTCGGAATATGACGTGGTGGCATTTACTGTTGATGCGGCTTACATCCGAACTCCGGAGTTCTGTGGTCTTCCCGTTATCGCATTCGAGAATGTATTGGCGACCTACCCGGCTGACAGCCATGACTTTTTTGTCGCGCTGAGTTATTCGAAGCTCAATTTGGTACGCAAGGAAAAATATCTTGCAGCCAAGGCGATGGGCTACCGCTTGACCAGTTACGTCAGTTCAAAGGCCACCATCCTTAATCGTGATCAGATTGGCGAAAACTGTTTTATCTTCGAAGACAACACGGTTCAGCCATTTGTCCGGATCGGGAATAACGTGACTTTATGGAGTGGAAACCACATTGGTCACCACTCCACCATTGGCGATCACACTTTCATCGCGTCGCACGTTGTTGTTTCTGGCGGTGTGAAGATCGGGGAGCAGTGCTTTATCGGGGTCAATGCCACGTTACGCGACCACATCTGCATCGGTGACCGTTGTGTTGTCGGTGCGGGTGCCCTGATGCTGGCCGACGCCGAACCTGACGGTCTGTACGCCGCGACAGGCACCCCTCGTTCCAGGGTGCCCAGTTCCCGGCTGAAGTCGATATGAGCCAATACTGGGAAAAGCTCGGGCAACTATTCGACCCCGGAGCAGGCAACCGCCACCCCAAACTCGCCAGCCATGCCGCGAATCCCCTGCCCGTGCATTTGGACGGGGATGTCTATCGCGTTTTTTACAGCGGGCGGGACGGCCAGAATCGTTCTTCGGTCGGTGCTGTCGATGTGGATATCGTGCAGCGCCGGATTCTCCGCGAGCACTTCGAGCCCTGCTTCGTCCATGGTCCGGAGGGGAGCTTCTACGCAGCGGGTGTGAGCATCGGGAATTGTTACCGAGCGAATGGCAGGCACTACATGCTGTTCATGGGCTGGCAAGCGCCACCGGGCGGCCACTGGCGGGGTGACATTGGCCGATTGATCGTCGGTGAAGATCTTTCGCTGGAGTTGGAGTCAGAGACGCCCTTCATGGGCGCTACGGGTGTTGATCCAGTGAGCCTGTCTTATCCCTGGGTCATGGCAAATCCAGATTGCGGGTTTGAGATGTGGTACGGCTCTACGCTGGCCTGGGATGCCGGCAATGGAGAAATGCTCCATGTCATTCAGCATGCCAGTTCCCGAGATGGAAGCGAGTGGTTACGCCATGGCCAGGCCATCCCCTCCCCGCTGGGTATTGCGCAGGCGTTTTCGCGGCCGACGGTTCTGGGGAACGCGGATGGCTCGCGCGAGATGTGGTTCTCATATCGTTGTGGCACGGGCAAAACCTACCGGATCGGTTATGCCGTCCAGTCAGCGGGGGGCAGTTGGGAGCTGGATTTGGCTGCTGCGGGAATCGATGTTTCGGCATCTGGATGGGATTCCGAAATGATTGAATATCCCTTCGCCTTCGAACACAAAGGGCAGCGTTATCTGCTTTATAACGGTAACGGTCATGGCAGGACAGGATTCGGTTTGGCGATACTGCGCAACCCCGATCCATCTTGACGCGGGTTGCTTGTGGGCAGCCATTCATTGACAATCCGGCCCGCTCCGCCAGGTCTGATTTTGCGGAACAGATGGGCGTTGCTGGAGCGCAGTGGGGTGGGATCTGGCAGCAGCATGGATGTCAAGGCGACGCCCTGTGGCCAGGGAGTCAATATGCCGGGCAAAGGCAGAGGCAAGCTAATTGAATCGGGAAAAACTCCGAAGCTTCATCAGATATCTCATCGTCGGCGTGGCCAACAATGCCATGGGGTATCTGGCTTATCTGCTGGTGACGTGGTTGGGGATGGAACCCAAGCTCGCCGTGACCCTGCTCTATCCCCTTGCGGCTCTCAGCGCTTATTTCGGACATGCCCGTTACTCCTTTTCCTACGAAGGCGGAATGATGGGCGGCCTGTTCCGCTATGGCATAGCCCACGTCATCAGCTACGGCAACAACATCCTGCTGCTGTATGTGCTGCACGACCAGCTGCACTACCCGCACCAACTGGTGCAGGTGCTGGCCATTTTCGTTGGCGCCGGGCTGCTGTTCCTGTTGTTCAAGTTTTTTGTTTTTACCGGAAAGCGCCCCGGCGGCGCGAAGCCATGCTGAGCCGCTGCCAGCGGGCGGCGGTCGCTGCCCGCTCCGGTCACCCGTTGTCGTTCAGCACCAGCCCGTGGGCAGGGGGCTGCAAGCCAGGATCAAGCAAGAAATGACTGCAAACCGAGTCCCTTTCAACTTCCCGTACATGACCGGGAAGGAACTCGAATACATCACCCAGGCCCACGAGAACGCCGAACTGGCCGGGGATGGACAATTCACCAAGCTGTGCCACGGCTGGCTGGAACAATGGTCCGGCTGCAACAAGGCGCTGCTGACCCATTCCTGCACCGCGGCGCTGGAAATGGCGGCGCTGCTCCTGGACATCCAGGCCGGCGACGAAGTCATCATGCCGTCCTTCACCTTCGTCTCGACTGCCAATGCCTTCGTGCTGCGGGGGGCGGTCCCGGTGTTCGTCGATATCCGCGAGGACACGCTGAACCTGGACGAAACGCTGATCGAGGCCGCCATCACACCGCGGACCCGGGCGATTGTGCCGGTGCATTACGCCGGGGTGGCGTGCGAGATGGATACCATCGTGGCCATCGCCCGTCGGCATGGGCTGCGGGTGGTCGAGGATGCGGCACAGGGGGTCATGGCCCATTACAAGGGGCGGGCGCTGGGCAGCATCGGCGATCTGGGGGCCTACAGCTTCCACGAAACCAAGAATGTGATTTCCGGCGAAGGTGGCGCGCTGGCCGTCAATGACCCGGCGCTGGCGCAGCGGGCGGAAATCATCCGGGAAAAAGGGACGGACCGCAGCCGTTTCTTCCGGGGTGAAGTAGACAAATACACCTGGCAGGACATCGGCTCGTCCTTCCTGCCGGGCGAACTCAGCGCTGCCTTCCTGTGGGCGCAGTTCGAGGAGGCGGAAAACATCACCGCCGAGCGTCTGGCGGTCTGGCAGCGCTACCACGATGCGCTGGCGCCGCTGGAAACCGCGGGTTTGCTGCGGCGTCCGGTGATTCCGGCCGAGTGCGAGCACAACGCCCACATGTACTACGTGCTGCTGGCGGCGGGGATAGACCGGCAGCGGGTGCTGGGTGCGTTGAAGGCGGTGGGGATCAGTGCGGTTTTCCACTATGTACCGCTGCATTCTTCCCCCGGCGGCCAGCGCTTCGGCCGCGCCCATGGCGATCTGGCGGTGACCAATCGCCAGTCCGAGCGGCTGATCCGCCTGCCGCTGTGGGTTGGTCTGGCGCCGGAAGCACAGCAGCAGGTCATCGCGGTGCTGACCGCGGCCGTGCAGGCCTGAATGTCGCAAGCCTGGGCGGCGGATCGCGCCGGGCCGGCTTGAAGAAAGGTAAGGAATGAATCTGAAACTGTTGTCGCCGGATGTGCTGAACCAGGGCCGTATCCGATTGCTGCTGGTCGTGCTGGCGGTGGCCACCGGCCTGTTGTTCAGCACCAAGCCCCTGAATGCCGACGATGTGTTCTTCCTGCACAAGGCCTGGAGCGTCGCGGTCCAGGGGACCAGCCCCTACACCATCTACCCCTTTCCCCTGTTCCCCGCGATTGCCGGGCTGGTGGTCAGGCATCTGGGTCTGTATGGGGCGCTCTGGCTGAAGCTGGCGGTCTGCCTGCTGGCGATTTTCTTCATCTTCCGGACCTTCCGCGGGCGCAGCGTTTTTTATTCCTTCTTCGGGCTGGTGGTTTTCTACCTGCTGCTGCTCAACCGCTTTCTCGATTTCCGGCCGGAATTGCTGGCAACGCTGGCGTCGCTGGCCCTGATTTACCTGCTGGCAGCATTCCGGGACAGCCCCCTGTTCCGCAAGCCGGTTTTCCTGCTGCCCTGGTTGGTTTTGCTGGAGTCGCTGCCCTTCATTACGCCGCGTTACTTCATTTTTTCGGCTTTCGTCGGCCTCGTTTTCCTGTATCTCAACCGGGATCGCTGGCTGCAGATAGTGCTGCTTGCCCTGGCGGCACTGGGCCTGGTCCTGCTGCTGGTGGTGGCGCTCGCCGGCTTGCCGCCGGAGAGCTTCTCGGCGTTGTTCAAGCCGGACGTTCGCGATGTGATGTCCACCAAGAACCGCTTCCGCCAGATGTTTGGCCGTAATGTCCTGGGGCTCTACCTGTTCATCGTGGTGGCGATGCTGGTTCATGTCCGCCGCGGCCGTTTCTTCAGCGGCGGGATGGCGCTGCTGTTTGCCGGGGTGGCGGCATATATCGGCTTCGAGTTCGTGGTGGACCCGGTGCCTTACCGCTATGTGGCCCAGCCGACGGTGCTGTTGATCGCCGCTTTTGTGTTCTTCGAGTTCCTGCAGCCCAGGGAGTGTTGTCTGGGCCGGGACGTGTTCCGGGCAAGGGGCCGGCCATTCCGGTTCGTCACGATTTTCCTGCTGCTGTTGTTCAGCTTCAATTTCATTCGCGATGTCAGCGAGTTATCCCGCAGCGTCAGGAACTGGGCAGTTCAGGATGAGGTGCTGGCCTGCACCAGCCTGCCGGAAACCCGGATCATCACCCCGGAAAAACTCAACCCGGTGCAGCATGTCTGTCTGGCGCAGAAGGTCTGTGCCGCGTATCCCGGCTATACGGTGTTCACGGACAGCTATCGCTGGAGCCCGGTTTGCCTGCCCGACCGTTATTCCGGGGATTACTGGCTGGGCCTGCTGCAACGGGAAGAACTGGTTAGCCGGATCGAGGCCTTGCCGGATCACAGGAAGCTCCTGAATGACAAGGACCGGGGCGTTTATTTTTACAAGGAATAGCCGGGCCGGCAGGCGCGGGCCACGGTGCCGGCTGCGGTGGGTGCCAGGAAGGGGATGTGGGGCATGAAACTGTTATTGGGACGGATGTTGCGGATGGTCTGGGGGCCGGGGATTCCCGATCTCCCCAACGGCGAGCGGCGGCTGCACCTGGGTTGCGGCAAGATCGATCACCCCGGCTTCATCAATGTCGATGCGATCCTGCGCAAGCATGTGCATAAGGTCCAGGGTGTGGACAAACTCGGCAGCTTTGGCGATGCCAGCGTCGATTTGGTCTATGCCTGCCATGTGCTGGAGCACTTCAGTCATCTCACGGTGCCGCAGGTGCTGCGGGAGTGGGGGCGGGTGATCAAGCCGGGGGGGCGGCTCTGTCTGTCGGTGCCGGATTTCGACAAGATCGTGCACATTTACAACGAGACCGGGCAGCGGGTCGACGTGATCATCAACGCGCTGATGGGCGGGCAGGAGTACGCCTACAACTACCACCGGGTCATCTTCACCGAGTCCTACCTCAGCGGCCTGCTGCTGCAGGCTGGCTTTTCCAGGGTCGCAAGCTGGGCGCCGGACGACGGCGGTGTGGGCCACGATGTCCATGACTGGTCGCGCCGGATGTTCCAGGTCGGGGAGCGGGCCTTCCCGATCAGCCTGAACCTCGAAGCCATCAAGTAATCAGGGGAGTCGCGCGGTGAAAATTCTGGTGATTCGCAGGGAAAACATCGGCGACCTCGTCTGCATCACGCCGCTGCTGCATGCCCTGCGCCAGCAGTTGCCGACGGCACGGATTCAGGCCCTGGTCACCCGCTACAACGCCCCGGTCCTGCAGGGCAATCCGGACCTCGATGCAGTGCATGCCTACCAGAAGGCCAAGCACCGCACCGCCGGGGAGACCCTGGCGGGAATTTACTGGGACCGGCTGAAGACCGTGCTTTACCTGCGCCGGCAGCGCTTTGATTACGTGCTGCTACCCGGCGGCGCCCACGCCAGTGCCCTGCGCTTCGCCCGGATGATCGCGCCGCGCCAGGTGCTGGTCCGGGACGACCAGGACCGGGTTGCCGGTCCGCACGAAGTCCAGCAATGCTGCCATCTGCTGCTGCGGATGGGGCTGCAGTATCAGGAACCGGCGACCCGGGTGGTGGCGGACCCGGTCTTGCGCCAGCGGGTTCGCGGCGGGCTGGGCCAGTCCCTGGACGGGGCGGTGCAGCGGATCGGGGTGCATATCAGCGCCCGCAAACTTTCGCAGCGCTGGCCGGCAGAGCGATTTGCCGAGCTGATCAACCGGCTCAATGCCCGTCCGGGGGTGCGCTGCCTGTTGTTCTGGTCACCGGGTGCTGCCGATGATCCCAAGCATCCCGGCGACGATGCCAAGGCCGAGGCGGTGATCCGGCAGGTTACCGGCGAGGTACTCCCGGTTCCCACCGGCGAACTGGATCAACTGATCGCGGCGCTGGATCTTTGCGACAGCTTCATTTGCGCTGACGGCGGCGCCATGCATCTGGCGGCGGCGCTGGGCAAGCCCATGGTCTGCCTGTTTGGCGACTCCGATACCGACCGCTGGCACCCCTGGGGCAACCGCAGCGAGGTGCTGCAGCCGGCATCGCGCCACGTCCAGGACATCAGCGTTGCCGAAGTCCTGGACGCCCTGGCTCGACTTACAGATTGAAGCAGAGGTACTTCACCTCGAGGTAGTCCTCGATGCCGTACTTCGAGCCTTCGCGGCCGATGCCGGATTGCTTGATGCCGCCGAAGGGGGCGACTTCGTTGGAGATCATGCCGGTGTTCACGCCGACCATGCCGTACTCCAGCGCTTCGCCGACGCGGAAGCAGCGGCCGACGTCGCGGCTGTAGAAATAGGCGGCGAGGCCGAATTCGGTGTCGTTGGCGCGGGCGATGGCTTCGGCTTCGTCCTCGAAGCGGAACAGCGGCGCCACCGGGCCGAAGGTTTCCTCGCGGGCGACCCGCATGGCCGGGCTGACGTCGGCCAGCACGGTCGGCGTGAAGAAGGTGCGGCCCAGGGCATGACGCTGGCCGCCGGTCAGCACCCGGGCGCCCTTGCCGATTGCGTCGGCGACGTGGCTTTCGACCTTTTCCAGCGCCGCGGCGTCGATCAGCGGACCTTGCAGCACGTCGGGCTGGTCGCCGGGGCCGACCTTCATCGTGGCCACCCGTGCCGCCAGCGCCTGGGCGAAGGCTTCGTAGATGCCGGACTGGACGTAGAAGCGGTTGGCGCAGACGCAGGTCTGGCCGGCGTTGCGGTATTTGGCGGCGATGGCGCCTTCGACGGCGGCGTCGAGGTCGGCGTCATCGAAGACGATGAACGGGGCGTTGCCGCCCAGCTCCAGGGAAATTTTCTTGATCGTCGGGGCGCATTGCGCCATCAGCAGCCGGCCAACTTCGGTGGAGCCGGTGAAGGACAGCTTGCGGACGCTGTCGTTGCCGGTCAGTTCGCCGCCGATGGCGACCGGGTTGCCGGTGACGACGTTGAAGACGCCGCGGGGGAAGCCGGCCTGACGGGCGAGTTCCGCCAGCGCCAGCGCCGACAGCGGCGTCTGTTCCGCCGGCTTGACCACCACCGGGCAGCCGGCGGCCAGCGCCGGGGCCACCTTGCGGGTGATCATCGCCAGCGGGAAATTCCACGGGGTGATCGCGGCGCAGACGCCGATGGGCTGCTTGATGACAATCAGCCGCTTGTCGCTGGCCGGGGAGGGAATGGTTTCGCCATAGGTGCGCTTGCCTTCTTCGGCAAACCACTCGATGAACGAGGCACCGTAGATGACTTCGCCGCGGGCCTCGTTGATCGGCTTGCCGCATTCGGCGGTGATGATCCGGGCCAGGTCGCCGCTGTGGTTCTGGATCAGCTGGAACCAGGCCTGCAGCAGCTGGCCGCGCCGGCGGGCGGTGAGGTTGCGCCAGGCGGGCCAGGCGGCGTTGGCGGCCTCGATGGCGCGGCGGGTTTCGTTGGCGCCACATTCCGGCACCGTGGCCAGCTGGCTGCCGTCGGCGGGGTTATGCACCGGGAAGCGGGCGCCCTGGTCGGCATCCACCCATTCCCCGTCGATGAAGCATTGCGTGCGCAGCAGTTGAGGATCGTCGAGTTGCATGGCTATTGAAAAATCCCTGAAAAAAGCCAAACTTGAGGCTGGTTCCTGAACAAGATTCTGAGGATCGGTCCTGTGTCTTTCCGTCGGATTTCCCCGCCGCTTTCGCCATCCAGCTTGTCCTGGTGCCTGGTGCTGGGCCTGGCTGCGTGCAGCGGGCCGTCGCCGCGGGTGGCCGATCCGGAACCGCAAACTATAACCCAAGCCCCGTCGCCCCGCCTCAGCAGCAAGGGTGAGGAGGTCGTGCTTTATGCGCTGGGGCTGATCGACACCGGCTACCGCTTCGGCGGCAAGAACCCGGAAGCCGGGCTCGATTGCAGCGGCATGGTCAGCTACATCTACGCCCAGGCCGCCGGGCTGCGCCTCAAGGGCAGCGCCGCCGATCTGGCGCGGCGGGGGCGGGCGGTGGAGCGGCCGCAGTTGCGGCCGGGCGATCTGGTGTTCTTCAACACGCAAAAGCGCGCCTTCTCCCACGTCGGGATCTACATGGGCGACCAGCGCTTCATCCACGCCCCGTCCAGCAACGGCCGGGTGCGGATCGACCGGCTGGACCAGACCTACTACGCCCAGCGCTACGAGGCGGCGCGGACCTTTTTCGACTGAGCCGGGCTGAACGCTGCGCTGCGCCAGCAGGTGGCCGCTTCGGCGCGGGTCACCACGCCGCTGCTCAGCGCCCTGCTTTCAACGCCGGCTGCGTGCCGTTTCCAGGTGCTGACAAAGCTGCTCGGTGCCGTCGAGCAGGCGCGGGGTGTGGCGCTGCACCAGATCCGGGTTGATGTGGAAAAGGTTGTTCCGGCGCATCGCCAGCAGCGCCGGCCATTGCCGCCAGTCGTCCAGCCACTCCGGCCGGGATTCATCCATGCCCGAGGCGATGATGGCCTCCGGCTGCGTGGCGAGCACGGCTTCAACGCTGACCGT